>DATAHG010000685.1:0-3293 GCA_036263295.1 Thermoanaerobaculia bacterium
GGTGTTGCCCTCGGCGTCATAGAGATACTCCCAGGGGAGGGCGTTGAGACGGGCTCCGCCCGGTGCGTCGAGCGCCAGCGAGATCTTGATGCGGAGGCCCTGGTCTCCGAGGTTCCGCAGCCGGCCCCGGCTCGCGTCGTAGCGGCTGCGGATCTGCCCCGAGAACAGCGCCTGGAAGAGGAGCTTCCCCTTCTCGCGCAGGTCGAGGCCCTTGTTGGCCCGGATCAGATCGCGGTGCGGCCCGGCTTTCGGATCAGGAACGTCGAACGGAATCCGGAAGGTCCCTTGCCCTTCGCCTTCGGGCGAATACAGGACCAGGCTCAGAAAGGTTTCTTCGGAGCCGTTGGGGTCGAGCCGAACGATGAAGTCCTGGTAGCTCAAGAGCCGCTCCGAACGATCGAGGCTCTACTGGTCGTCGTCCGTCTCGCGGTCGTCGGTCTTCTTGGACTTGGGCTTGAGACGATTGACCTGATCTCGCGCCACGTCGAGGGCGGTGTCGGTCAACATCTGCTTGAGGCCGCTGAGAATGCCACCGCCGCCGCCGGCCCCTCCCCCACCTGAGGCGCCCTTGCCTTTGGCGAGCGCCCCCTTCGCACCGACGGGAATGTTCTGGAAAGTCAGGCTGAAGGAATTCCCGGCGGCGCTGCCGACCAACTGCAGAGCGCGCAGGCTGTTCAGATCAGACGCGAACCGATCGAAGCTCACGGTCAACATCGTGGGAACTCCGTTCAGAACTTGATTCTCAACCCAGTTGTAGTCTTCGAAGTCTACGACTGCACTGGCGATCTGGCCGCGGCCGGCATAGTATTCGTCGCCGCGATCATCGAAAGCGCGAGTTGTCTTTTTGATTCCCAGCTCTCGGTCTCCACCTTCGTTGAGCACCGCGATCCGGCAATCGACCCGCTGGTTCTGACGTACACAGCTCTGTACTTCGAACTGGAAGCGTCCCGTCTCCGCAACGAGTTGCGGCTCGGCTTCGGATTCTTCCTCCCCCTCTTCGACCGCGAGGCTCGTAGCTTTGCTTTTAGCAGCGGTTTTCCCGGATGGGGCCACCGGCTTACTACCGCTTTGCTGGGTTGTGGTCACTTCATTGGCGGCGATCCCCTGTCGCATCATGTTCTTGATAGTCGCGTTCTGGGTCAGATTGACCTGGTTGACGCCCAGCATCTTGGCGGTGGAAACATCCAGGATCTTGACCGAGACTCGCACCTCCTCCTCTCCGAAGGGGGTCAGCGATCCCGTCACCAGGGCCTGCACTCCGTCCACCTCCAGCTTGCGGGTCATCAATCGATTGAGCAGGCCGGACGAGGTGAGCTGCTGTTCGCGCATGAGGGTGTTGAGGTGATTGCGATCGATCACGTCGAAGTCCTTGGCGCACCCCGCGAGGGAGTTGGACAGCTCTTCGGCCAGGAAGCGGCCGAGAGCCGTGGTGTTGCCCTCGAGGTCGGTGAAGTCTACGACCGCGACGGCCCGTTTCCCGGAGGCCTTGATCATCTTGCTCAGATCGGTCGCCAGCTCCTTGATTTCCTTTTCGTAGGCGAAGGCGGGGGAAGCCGGGAGCACCGTGAAGGCGAGCACCACGAAAAACACACAGGATCTCCAACCTCGCGACGTTGCGAGCTTCATATCGTCTCCTTCTGCGCTCAGGTCAGTTGTTGTTGGTCCTGCGCAAGGCCGGGCCCGCCCCATCGCTAGGTCTGATGGCAGGAGAGACACTGGCGCCAGCATCTTTGTTTAGGCGGTTCCTGGCTGCTGTTCTGATTGCATGATTGTGCAATTGGCAACAGCGCTCTCCAATTCCGCTGCCTAACCGGATCCGCCAAATCTGACTCGGCATAAACACAATACGGTTACAAAAATGAAGGGCGCTCCGGGGACTTTTCTCAGCGGCTCCAGGAAAGAGCCGCGGGCTCGGCAGACTTCCGAGACGCCATCGGGGGAAGATTCACCGTCTTGTGGGACTTGTTCAGGGTCTTCACGGCGAAGTCCGGGCCGCTCCGGAAAAGTCCGTCAGCACGCCGACTTTTCCGCCGAGGCGCCGGACTCCTCCTCAAAGGAGCCGCATCTGTTCGGGGCGCCGCGGTCCCAGGTCGGGCTGGCGGCGGAATTCCACGACATCCGGGCCGAGATCTTCGAGGAAGGGAGAGGGTCGGGTCTCCAGGCTCTGGCCGCGCCAGTTGCGCTGGCGGCTGGAGAAAAGGAAGAGGCGGGAGCCGGCCCGGGTGAGGCCGACGAAGAAGAGGCGGCGTTCTTCCGCGATGTCGGCCGGCTCTCCCGGCCAGGTGAGCGGCAGGATTCCGTCTTCACAGCCCAGGAGAAAGACGACCGGGAACTCCAGCCCCTTGGAGGCGTGCAGGGTGAGCAGGGAGACGCGCTCGGCGCGTGGGTCCCAGGTGTCGACTTCTCCGCCGAGCGCAATTTCTGAGAGGAAGCCGTCGAGTTCATCCCGGCAGCGGAGGGCGAACGGGCGGAGCAGGTCCGCCGCGGTGAGGAGGGCGGTGCGGACGGGGTCGTCCTCGGCGGTGCCGGCGGGGGTAAGGTCGCGGACGGCCTGGTCCAGGCGGGGCTCGATGTCACCGTCCGTGCCGGGATTCAGGCGAAGTTTTTCGAGCAGCGCCTGGATGCCGGGCTGCTCGACCAGCCGGCGGTGGGAGCGTTTCTGGAAGGGGATGCCCGACCGGCTCAAGGCCTCCGTCAGGGGGGCCGCCTGGGCCTCGGTACGGTAGAGGACGGCTACATCGGAGAACGAGAGGCCGGCGGTGTCGCCGCCGTTGCCGACCCGGCCGCTGTCGAAGGAGAAGGCGGAAGTGCCGCCGAGGAGCTGCTCCAGGGTGTGGACCACCAGCTCGGCTTCGGCCCGCTCGGAGGCGGCGGTCTGGATCACCACCGCCTCGCCCGGGCCGGGGCGGACGGCGGTGAGGCGGCGGTCCGGCACCAGGCTGGTCGGGCGAATCGCCTGGCACCCCGCTTCGACCACGGTGCGGGTCGAGCGGTAATTGCGGGTGAGATGGACCACCCGGGCGCCGGGATAGTCCTCCCGGAAACGCAGGAAGAAGCTCACGTCGGCGCCGCGGAAGCTGTAGATCGACTGGTCGGGGTCACCGATGGCGCAGAGGTTGGCGGTCTCCGGGCTCCCCGGGACAGATGGGGCCAGGAGGCGGATCAGCGCGTACTGGAGGGGGTCGATGTCCTGATACTCGTCGATCGAGATCCAGCGGAAGCGCCGGCGGTAGTGTTCCGCGAGATCGGGCCGGGCGCCTAACAGAGCGAGCGGCTTGAGGAGGAGATCGTCG
>DATAHG010000686.1:0-6630 GCA_036263295.1 Thermoanaerobaculia bacterium
CCGCGAACCTGGCCGACCTGGTCGCCTACGGCGTGCTCTACCTGGCGAACCCCGACCTGCCGGAGCGCTTCGCCGAAGGGGCGCCGCTCAACAGCCCCGACCAGCAGACCTTCTATATGGGCGGGGAGCGCGGGTATATCGATTACCCGACGCGTGCGTCGGTGGGACAGGTGGCGGGGGTCTGAGGATCGGGCCGCTTCGGCGGCCGCACCGTCAGGGCGCGATGAATCGCGCCCCTACGACTGCTACTCAAGGTTGTGCAAGGTCGTAGGGGCGTGATTTATCACGCCCTGACGGTGCCGCTGCGAATCACGGCGGCGACCTCTACCCGCCCAACACCGCCCCCAGCGCCGCGAGCCCGCGCCGCACGTTCTCCGGCGAGCCGCCGAAGCCGAGGCGGACGTGCCGGCCGAGCTCGAAGCAGGTGCCCGGGGCGAGCAGCACCTTGTGCTCCCGGGCCAGGCGGTGGCAGAGGGCCTCGACGTCGTCCACTCCGCGCAGGCGCGGAAAGACCGTCACGCCGCCCGCCGGGAGAACCCAGTCCAGCCGGTCCCGATGCTCCTCCAGCCAGGCGGCCACGGTCTCCCGGTTGCGCCGGGCCTGCTCCAGGCGCGGCGCCAGCAGCCGGTCGGCGCCGCGGATCGCCCGCTCCGCGATCAGCTCGACCAGCGGCGACAGGCTGAGCGTCAGGTAGTCCCGCACCTGCACCATCTGCTGGAGCGCCGCCGGATCCGCCGCCAGGCACCACCCCACCCGCATCCCCGGCAGGCCGTACGCCTTCGACAGCGTGCACATCGAGAGCGCCCGCTCGTACATCTCCGTCGTCTCCGGCAGCGGCGGCGCGTCGTAGGTCAGGGTCTGGAAGGCGTTGTCCCACAGCAGCCAGGCGCCGTTGCGGGCCACGGCCTCGACCAGCTCGGCCTGCTCCGCGGGGCTCACCGTGACCCCCGTCGGGTTGTGCGGGAAGTTCGCCACCACCAGGCGGGTGCGCGGCGTGAGCAGCCGGCGCAGCTCGGCGAGGTCCGGCCGGAAGCCGTTCTCGAACCGCAACGGCCAGCGCACCAGCCGGCAGCCGATCGGCTCGGCGGTCGAGGCGAGCTGCTGGTAGCCCGGGGTGGCGACGATCACCTCGTCCCCCGGGGAGAGGAGCGCGTTCATGATCAGGAAGGTGGCCTCGGTCGAGCCGTGGGTCGCCATCACCCGCTCCATCCGGCCGCCGGTGAAACGGTCCGCCAGGGCCGCCCGCAGGCCGTCGCCGCCGAGCGACCGGCTGTCGTGGAAGACCACCCGGTCGAGGTCCTCCAGGCCGATGCCGAGGAGCTGGCGCAGCTCGGCGAAGGAGAAATCCTCGACGCCGCTGCCGCTGATATCGACCTCGACCTCGAAGTAGTAGTCCCGCAGCCAGTCCTCCAGCAGCGCGCGCGGGTAGCGCGCCTCCCCTGTCAGGGTCTCCGGCATTCTCTCTCCTCCCGCATAGAGAGTGCGCGGAGCGCGGGAAGGGGGGATCAGGCCATGCGGGCGCCGCCGTCCACCTCGAGGACGCGGCCGTTGAAGAAGTCGTTCTCCAGGATGAAGCGGACCGCCATCCAGATCTCCTGCGGCCGGCCGGCCCGGCCGACCGGGATGGCGTCGATCAGCGCGGCCAGGGCCTCCTCCGAGATGCCCTGCAGGAAACCGGTCTCGGTGACACCCGGCGCCACCGCCCCGACCCGGATACCGTAAGGCGCCAGCTCCAGCGCCCAGGTGCGGGTCGCCGCGTCGAGCCCCGACTTGGAGGCGGCGTAGTTCGACTGCCCGGGATTGCCGGCGCGCGACAGCGACGAGAGGTTCACCACCACCCCGCCAGGGGTCCCATCGGCGAGCATGCGGGCCGCCACCTCGCGCGTCATCAGGAAAGGCCCGGCGAGATTGACGTCGAGGACCTTGCGCCACTGCGCCAGGGTCAGCTTGTGGATCGTCTCCCCCTCGCGGTAGACCAGCCTGCCGTCGCGCAGGATGCCGGCGCTGTTGACCAGGGAGTTGAGGCCGCCGAGCTGCTCGGCGGCGGCGGCCACGAACTCGGCGGCCGAGACCTCGTCGGTCACGTCGAGCTTGCCCACCATGAGACGGCCCGGCAGCTCCTCGGCCTCGGTCTTGAGGGACCGCAGCCCGGCCGCGTTGGTGTCGCCGGCCGCGACCGCGGCCCCGGCCCGCAGCAGCTCCAGGATGAAGTGGCGCCCCAGCCCTCCTGCCGCTCCGGTCACGATGATCCGCAGGTCCTCGAGTCTCATCCCGGGGACTTTACACGGTCCGTTTGTTTTCGCAAGGATCCGAGTTCCACCCTTTAGCAGATGGCCCGTCGCGTAATACTCGCCTTAACGTTGAGGGGTTACCTTGATCCTCGGACGATCGATGGCGGCTCCCTTTCCTGGAGTAAGGACAGGGAGGCGGCATCGGAAGACCGAAATTCTATCCTCCCCGGCGGAGCCCGACTCCGCCCTTTTTTTTGTCTATTCCACTTGATGCATAGCCTCACGGCAAAAGACGCAAAAGACGAGATTCACCCTTCCGGGCCGGGGAGCAACCGGTCCGCGAAGGGGGGATCAGAGGCCGGACGGGAAGCGGTAGCCGACGCCGCGCTCGGTCAGGATGTAACGCGGGCCCGAGGGATTGGGCTCGATCTTGGTGCGCAGGCGGTGGATGTGGACCCGCAGGGTGTCCTCGAAGACCTCCTCGCGCGGCCACAGCCGGCGCAGCAGGAAGTCGGTCGGGATGGCGCGGCCCGAGCCGCGCATCAGGACGTGCAGCAGCTTGGTCTCGGTCGAGGTGAGCGCCACTTCCTTCCCCTTGACCAGGGCGCGGCGGCGGGCGAAGTCGATGGAGAGATGGCAATCGACCTCGATCAGCGGGTCCAGGCGGTAGGAGAAGTCGCCGATGCGCCGCAGCACCCGCTCCACCCGGGCCACCATCTCGCGCGGCTTGAACGGCTTCACGATGTAATCCTCGGCGATCTCCTGGATCGCCTCGACCACGGTCTCCTCGGCGTCGATCGAGGTCAGCAGGACCACCGGCAGGTCGCTCCACTCGTGCAATTTGCGACAGAACGTCAACCCGTCCATGCCGGGCAGGAGGATGTCCACCAGGGCCAGATGAGGCAGGCCGCGTTCGCTGACGAGGCTGAGGGCGGCTTCCGCCGTGGCCACCGGCCAGACTTCCAGTCCCGAGCCCTTGAGCTGACGGGCGATCAGACCGAGCAGGTCCGGATCGTCCTCGACGGCCAGGATCTTGCGCTCCGTGTCCACCTCCACGCGAGACAACGGCCAGGCCATGGTCCTTTCTCCTCCCCTCCTGATCGAAATCTTTTCCACCGTGACTTCGATATTTTAATCGAAAAGCCTCGGTCTTCAGGAGTTGAATCGCGACAAGTTGGTGTTATCAGTTCTCTTCGAAAGCTGAATTGAACGGATTTGGGGGATGCCATGGCGGATGAGGGCGACGGCGAGGAGCAGTGGCAGGACTTGGAGCGCACCGAAGAGCTTCGCGAGCTGCGGGCCCTGTTCGCCCGCCGGCTGCCCGAACGCACCGCGGAGATCGAGGCGGCCTGGGAGGAGGCGCGGCGCCCCGGCGCCCCGCCGGCCGCCCTCGGCCGCTTCCACCGGCTTGTCCATTCGTTGTCCGGCAGTGGTGCGGTTTTTGGCTATCCCGCCCTGACCCTGGCGGCCCGCCGCCTGGAGAAGCGGCTCCGCCCCCTCCTCCTCGGCAAGGGCCCCCTTTCGGCCGAGGCCGAGGAGGCGGCGTTGGCTTTGCTGGCAGAGCTGCGGCGGGCGGTTTCAGTAGAGGGGTAACGCGCGCGATACCGCGGCTGGGAGCGCCGGCGTCCCGCCGGCCCGTCCGGGGTTGAAACCCCGGCCTCAATGCACCGTCGGGCTCGCGCGCTCCGGCGGCTCACCCGACAGCAGGCTCTGCAGCTCCTCGGCGGTGAGGCCGGCGAGATAGGGATCCGACACCTCGCGCGGCAGATCGGGGTCGGCCCACTGGCGCAGGCGGTCGAGGTCGAGGTCCCCCGGGTCCATGTCACGCAGGCTGGGCGGCACCCCGAGGGCGTCGAGCATCTCCTCGCCGCCGCCGGCCTGCAGCGCCCCGAGCACGGTCTGGAAGAGCAGAAAGCGCACCAGCGAGCTGGCGGCGAGGCCCAGGGCGGCCTCCGCTTCCGATTCGACGATCTCCACCACGGGTGAGGGGAAGCGGGAGTCGGCGACATCGCCGGTCCAGACCCCGAACAGGCTGCCCGCCCCGTCGTCCCCGAACACCACGACCTCGTCCGGCACCGGCCAGCCGCGCTCGCGGAAGACCTCGGCGGCCCGGCCGAGGGTGATCTCGTGGCTCCCACCGGCCGGGTAGACCACCAGGTTGCCGTGGAACAGCGACGGCCCGTCGGTCGCCCGGTACAGCGCGCGCAGCGCGGGAGGGAGGGGGACTCCGAGGCGCCGCTCGGCCTCTGCCAGGGCCTTGGGCGAGGCGCCGGACGGCACCCGGTGGAGGGCGCGCATCTTCCCCCAGGCGCTCTTCAGGGCTTCGAGATCGATCGGCTCGTCGCTCATGCCTTAGAGATAGCATGGACCACCATGCTGCTGCACGACCTTGTCGCCACCTCCCAGACCGTCGCCGAGACCCGCTCCCGCTCCGCCAAGATCGCCGCCATCGCCGCCCTGCTCCGCCGCCTGGAGCCGCAGGAGATCGACCCCGCCGTGTCGTTCCTCTCCGGCCACCTGCGCCAGGGAAGGATCGGGCTCGGGCCGGCGGCGGTGCGCGCCGCCCGGCCGCAGACCGCCGCCGCCGATCCCGCTCTCAGCGTGGGCGAGGTGGACGCGGCGTTCGAGCGCATGGCCACGATCTCCGGCTCCGGCTCGACCGGCGAAAGGGCCCGCCTCCTCTCCGATCTCCTGGCGCGCGGCACCGGCGCCGAGCAGGACTTCCTGGTCCGCCTGATCTACGGCGAGCTGCGCCAGGGCGCCCTGGCGGGACTCATGGCCGAGGCCCTCGCCGCCGCGGCCGAGGTGCCGGCCGACGAGGTGCGCCGCGCCCTGATGCTGGCCGGCGCGGCGCCGCCGGTGGCGCGCGCCCTCTTGACCGAAGGGCGGCCCGGCCTCGCCCGCTTCCGCCTGGAGCTGTTCCGGCCCCTCCAGCCCATGCTGGCGCAGACCGCGGGCGATCCGTCCGAGGCGCTCGAACGGCTCGGCGAGGCCGCTCTGGAGCTCAAGCTCGACGGCGCCCGCGTGCAGGTCCACAAGGCGGGCGGCGAGGTGCAGGTCTATTCGCGGCGCGGCAACGAGGTGACCGTGGCGGTCCCCGAGCTGGTCGAGGCCATCCAGGCCCTGCCCGCCCGCCAGCTCGTGCTCGACGGCGAGGTGATCGCCCTGCGTCCCGACCTCACCCCGCAGCCGTTCCAGGTCACCATGCGCCGCTTCGGCCGCAAGCTCGACGTGCCACGCATGCGCCAGGAGCTGCCGCTCACCCCGTTCTTCTTCGACCTCCTCCACCTCGACGGCGACGACCTGCTCGACCGCCCGGCCGGCGAGCGCTTCCAGGCGCTGGAAGCGGCGGTTCCCGGCCTCGCGGTGCCGCGTCTGGTGACCGCCGACGCCGACGAGGCCGACGCCTTCTTCGAGGAGGCCCTGCGCCGCGGCCACGAAGGCGTGATGGCGAAGGCGGTGGACGCCCCCTACGAGGCCGGCAAGCGGGGTTTTTCCTGGCTCAAGATCAAGCCCGCCCACACGCTCGACCTGGTGATCCTCGCCGCCGAGTGGGGGCACGGCCGCCGCCGGGGTTGGCTGTCGAACCTCCACCTCGGCGCCCGCGATCCCGAAAACGGCGGCTTCGTGATGCTCGGCAAGACGTTCAAGGGGCTGACCGACGAGACGCTCGCCTGGCAGACGCAACGTTTCCAGGAGATCGCCCTCGGCACCGACGGCTGGACCGTCCATCTCCGCCCGGAGATCGTCGCCGAGATCGCCTTCAGCGACGTCCAGGAGAGCCCGCAGTACCCCGCCGGCCTCGCCCTGCGCTTCGCGCGAGTCAAGCGATACCGCGACGACAAGCCCGCCAGCGAGGCGGACACGATCGACGCGGTGCGGGCGATCTTCGCCGGGGAGCGGCGGAGCCGGTGATCGCACCGGAAGGCGCCAGCCTCGAGACCCGCTGGATCGGTCCGGACCCTGACCGCGCACCGACGATCGTCTTCCTGCATGAAGGGCTCGGCTCGGCCACCCTGTGGCGCGACTTCCCGGACCGCGTCGCCGCCGCGGCCGGCTGTGGCGCCCTGGTCTACAGCCGCAAGGGCTACGGCGCCTCCCCGCCGCTCGACGGCCCGCACCCCGTCCGCTTCATGCACCGCGAGGCGCTCGAAGCGCTCCCCGAGGTGCTCGCCCACTTCGGGATCGAGAACCCGATTCTCTTCGGCCACAGCGACGGCGCCTCGATCGCGCTGATCTATGCCGGGGCGCGGCTGGGCCCGGTCCGCGGGTTGATCCTGGAGGCCCCGCACGTCTTCGTCGAGCCGGTCTGCGTCGAGAGCATCGCCCGCCTCGCCGCCGCCTACGAGACCACGGATCTCGGCCAGCGCCTCGCCCGCCACCACGGCGCCAACACCGA
>DATAHG010000687.1:0-3068 GCA_036263295.1 Thermoanaerobaculia bacterium
GGTGGGGTCCGAGAAGCTCCTCGGCAAGGGCGACATGCTGATGATGCCGCCGGGCTCGTCGCGGGTCATGCGCCTGCACGGCGCCTACATTTCGGAGCAGGAGACCGCCTCGCTGATCCGCTGGCTCAAGAAGCTCGGCAAGCCGGAGCTCGACCCCGACGTGTTGCGGGCGAACGACGCGAGCGAGGGTGGGGGCGGCGAAGGGGGCGACAACGACGACGACCTCTACGACGAGGCCGCCAAGCTGGTGGTGGCCGAGCGCCAGGCCTCGGCCAGCTTCCTTCAGCGCCGCATGCGGATCGGCTTCTCGCGCGCCGCCCGCCTGATCGACATGATGGAGCGCGACGGCCTCCTCGGCCCGCCCCAGGGGAGCAAGCCGAGAGAGGTGCTGGTGCGCCCGGACTACTTTGCCGAGGTCGATTCCGCCCACCGGGCGGTCGGCCACGACGAGGACGATCTGGATTAGGCGCCTTCGAAGGCCCACCTACCCAATGTAGAGACGCCCCGTGGGGCGTCTCCGCGGCGGAGACAAGCGCTTCGATTCTCCTCCAAATCTTGACGGGGACCTGCTCAGAACCCGCGGGAACGGGTTCGAACCGGGTAACGATGCCGCCGCCGCGGAGACGCCCCACGGGGCGTCTCTACAGTGGCGGTGGTTCAATCGAACGGAGCAGGGCTCCCTACTTCAACCCCGAAGGCAGCCGCGGCGACGAGATCAGCCGCTCGAAGCGCTTCCAGCGCTCGTCGCGGCCGGGGTTGCCCTTCTCGATGTACTCGCGCACCAGGTCGCGCCCCCAGTTGTAATTGATCACATAGCTCCGGTACTGCTCGATGAAGCGGATCTGCTGGTCGGCCCGCTTTTCGTTCTGGAGGGCGTAGCGGGTGAGCCAGGCCACGGTCTGCTCGCGGGTGAGCTCACCGTCGAGGTACTTGCGGGCCGCCTCGTTGCTGGCGTAGCTGATGCCGCGCAGCAGGCGCTGGACCTCGTAGAACTTCTCGATCTGGCTGGGGTCCAGGCCCGCGAGAGGGAAGAGAGTCTCGCGCTCGAACGCGACCCGCTCGTCGCCCGGGAAGGCGACCTCGATGCCGTAGTTCGCCGTCCCCTCCGCGATCAGCGACTGCGGGCTGAACAGCGGATAGATCGAGGGATCCACCCAGCCGCGGTCGCGCACCAGGTTCTTCTCCAGCAGGGCGTTGTAGAGGTGATGGCCGGGGTAGCCCTCATGGCAGGCGATGTCGATCGCCCGGTCGATCAGGATGGGCAGGTCCATGTTGACCTGGATGACGCTGTTGTAATTCCCCTTGTACCAGTTGTAGCCCGCCCACGACTTGCCGGTCACGTACTCGACCGTGAAGCTCTCCGGGCTCGGGAAGGCGATGTGCTCGCCGGTGCGGCGGCGGCACTCGGCGATGGCGGCCCGGAAGACCGGATCGACGCGGTCGGCCGGGATCTCGAACTTCTTGCGGAAGGCGTCGTAGCGGTCGGTGAGCGGCCCGTCGCCCGGCAGCAGGGCCGCCAGGCGGTCGAGGATCTGCTGGAAGTGGGCGTCGTCGTAGCGCGGCGGCACCGAGTCGTAGAGCGCCTGCGCCTCCTGGTCGAAGGTGAGCTTCTTGCCGGACAGCATGTCCACCCGGGCGACCAGGGACGAGAGCTGGCGGGTGAGATACTCGTGGCGCAGCCGCACCATCTCGTTTTCGCCGCCTCCTGAGGGCGGCCGGATCGTGGCGAGCCGGTCGAGCAGCGCCTGGCCGTCGCGGCGGATGTCGGCCAGCGGGCGCTTGCCGGCCTGGGCGGCGGTGCGCCACTCGGGCGGACCGTAGAAGGCGTCGACGTAATCGGCGTCGTGCTGGCCGAGGTCGAGCGCCAGCTTGACGTAGGATTCCGCGATCGGGTTCATGGCGTCGGAGCCTCCGGAGGCGGTTGCGGCGGCGGCCGTCCCCGTTCTCCCGGCGGCGGCCGCGGTCTGCGGAGCGGCGGACCGGCCGGCGCAGCCGGCAAGGGCCAGAAGGGGGATCAGGACCAGCGGGCACGTTCTAAGGGTCATCGATCGAATGGGCATGGCATTCCTCTCGCGCAAAAACAGGGACGCCAAGACTAGCACCGCATCGAGTTTCCGACGCCGCGGCTGGGAGCGCCGGCATCTTGCCGGCATATGAAATCAATTGCCGGCGGGACGCCGGCGCTCCCAGCCGCGTGGAGCCCGGCCGGACCGGAACTCCCTCCCCCCTCCCTGCGTATTGACCCCATGCACCGCGACCCCCGCCCCGCCACCCCACCCCCCGGCCCGCTGGTGCCCGGGCTCTTCGCGCTCCTCTCGATCCTGATCCACGCCGCGACGATCACGTCCTACGGCTGGTTCCGCGACGAGTTCTACTACGTCGCCTGCGGCGAGCACCTGGCGTTCGGCTACGTGGACCATCCGCCGCTGGTGGCCCTGATGGCCTGGCTGTCGCGGCACCTGCTCGGGGAGTCGTTGGCCGCCTTGCGGGTCCTGCCGGTCCTCACGGGGGCGGCGGTGGTCTTCCTGGCGGGGTGGCTGGCGCGCGAATTCGGCGGCGGCCGGCTGGCGCAGACGGTCGCCTGCCTGGGCGTCCTGGTCGCGCCGGTCTACCTGTTCAACTTCCACTACTTCTCGATGAACTCGTTCGAGGTCCTGCTTTGGACCCTGGCGGCCTGGATTGTCATCCGGATCGTCAAGACCGGCGACCCGAAGCTCTGGCTTCTGTTCGGCCTGATCGCCGGGGTCGGCCTGCAGAACAAGCACTCGATGCTGGTCTTCGGCTTCGGTATCTTCGCCGGCCTGCTCCTCACCCCGGAGCGCCGGCAGCTCGCCCGCCCCTGGATCTGGGCGGGCGGCGCGCTGGCCGGCCTGATCTTTCTGCCGAACCTGATCTGGCAGATGCGGAACGGCTGGCCGACCCTGGAGTTCATGCGCAACGCCCAGCTCTACAAGAACGTCTCCCTCAGCCCGTTCGAGCTCTTCAGCGCGCAGTTCCTCAACCAGCATCCGCTCGCCTTCCTGGTGGCGCTGGCCGGGGCCGGCTGGCTGCTGCTGGCGCGAGCCGGG
>DATAHG010000688.1:0-2068 GCA_036263295.1 Thermoanaerobaculia bacterium
CCCGTTCGACGAGCGCCTGGAGAAGGCGACCGACGGGGTGATCGCCAGCTCGCTCGCGGGCTGGGACGGGATCGCGGGTCCGGAAGGTCCCAAGAAGCCGGAGGTGGTGGCCGGCGGCCCCTATCTCACGGCGATGGGGGATGCCTCCCTGATCCGCTATGACATGGCCCTCAACTCGGTGCTCTCGACGCTCGGGGTCCTGTTCCTGTTCCTGTTCGCCTACCGCCGTTTCGCCTCGCTGGCGTACGCCTTCGTCCCCCTGATCTGCGGGATGTTTCTGACCTTCGCGTTCTCGGAAATCGCCTTCGGGTCCCTCAACTCGGCGACCAGCGTCGTCGCCGGCCTGCTCATCGGCCTGGGGGTCGATTTCGTCATCGTTTCCTACGGCCGCTTCATCGAGGAGCGGCGGCGCGGCGCCACCCTGGAAGAGGCCCTGCTGACCATGACGGGCTCCACCGGCCGGGCGGTCCTGGTCGGCGCGGTCACCACCACGGCGACCTTCTACGCCTTCGCGATCACCGACTTCACCGGCCTGCGCCAGATGGGCCTGCTCACCGGCACCGGCATCCTGTTCTGCGCCTTTGCCATGTTCTGCCTCCTTCCGGCCATGCTGGCCTGGAGCGAGGACCATCACGAGCGCCGCCAGAAGACGGTCAACCACTTCCTGCACAGCTTCGGGTCGGACTACATCTCCCGCCTGTGTCTGCGGCACAAGCGCCTGACCGTGCTGCTCGGCGTGCTGCTCACCATCGCCTCGGCCGCCGCCCTGTTCCAACTCGACTTCGACGAGAGCATGAAGACCATGCGGCCGAAGGGGAACCGCGGTATCGACGTGGCGGCGGAGGTCGGCCAGCGTTTCGGCTCGGGCTTCGACTCGATGACGCTGCTGATCTCCGCCGATTCCCCCGAGGAGGTCATCGAGCTGTCCGACCGCGCCTCGGAAGGGGCGCGCAAGCTGGTCCGCCAGGGCATCCTCTACGGCTACAGCGGCGTGACCTCGCTGATCCCGTCCCCCGCCCGGCAGGCCGAGGCGCTCGGCTGGCTGGACCGGGAGCGCGGCGACGCCCTGAACGTCGACCGGGTGCGGTCCACCTTCGCTCAGGCGATCGCCGCGGAAGGTCTGCGCCTGGAGCCGTTCGAGCCCGGCCTGGACCTGTTCTCCCAGGCCGTCCAGCTTCAGCATCCGATCGGCGTGCAGGACTTCGCAGGCTCGAAGCAGACTCAGCTCCTGCTCGACCGGTTCCTGAAAAAGACCGGGAACGGCTGGCGCGGGGCGGTCTATCTCTATCCTCCGTCGAACCGCTGGCGCCGCGAAGCCCCTCCGGAAGCCGTCAAGCTGGCCGAGAATCTGGGTCCCAAGGTCGTCCTGGCGGGGACCAATGTGATCAACCAGCGGGTCCGCACCCAGGTGATCGACGACGCCTGGGTGGCGAGCATCCTGGGCGTGGTCCTCGTGGCGCTCCTGATCTGGATGGATTTCCGCAGCCTGCGCTGGACGCTGTACTCGCTGATCCCGCTCGTCATCGGCCTCCTGTGGATGGGCGGCGGGATGGTGCTATTCGGCATCCCGATGAACTTCATCAACATCTTCGTGACCACCATGATCATCGGCATCGGGGTGGACTACGGAGTCCACGTCCTGCACCGCTACCGCGAGGTGGTGGGGCTGTCGGACGAGGAGTTCGAGAGCGGTCTGCTGGAGACCGGCAAGGCGGTGGTGGCGGCCTCCCTGTCTACGATCGTGGGCTTCGGATCGCTGATCTTCTCCCACTACCCCGGCCTGCAGTCGACCGGTAAGGTGGCGATCCTGGGCGCCCTCTCGACCTGCCTGGTGTCGATCACGCTGCTGCCGGTCGCCCTGACCCTGATGCGTAAGCAGACGATCGCCCGGCAGGCCCGGAAAGCGGCGAAGTCACCTCAGCGGCCAAGCTCGATCACGGCGTAGCGCGGCGGGCACCAGAAGCGGATCGGCATCACCGAGGTGCCGATCCCGCCGTTGATGTAGAGGGTGGTGACGCCGCGCGGGCTCAGCGAGGCGAAGTGGAAGCGCCCGAAGTCGTAGTGGGCG
>DATAHG010000689.1:0-4058 GCA_036263295.1 Thermoanaerobaculia bacterium
GAGGGACGGATCCTCGCCCGCTCGCACGGTACCCTGGCCGGCCGGCCCTACCAGGAGCTGCTCGCCGCGCCGCTCGCCTACCGCGGCGTCTTCCTCGGCTACATCGCGATCTTCGACAAGGAGGCCCGCGGGGACTCCGACGCCGACTTCACCCCCGACGACCGCCGTTTCCTCGACTCCGTGTCGGCCCTGGCTGGCGTGGCCCTCGACGCCGCCCGCCAAGTCGAGCGCCTCGAAGCCCAGCGCGAGCGTCTGGAGGAGGAGAACAAGGCCCTCAAGGGGCGGCTCTCCCGCGAGCTGGACGGCCGCCGCATCGTCGCGCACGCCCCGGGCATGCGGCGGATCCTCGACGTGGTCGAGAGGGTCGCTCCGCGCAGTGTCAACGTCCTGGTGCGCGGCGAGAGCGGCACCGGCAAGGAGCTGGTCGCCCGCCTCCTCCACGTGCTGTCCAACCGCGAGGGGGCGCTGATCGCGGTCAACTGCGCCGCCCTCCCCGAGTCGCTCCTCGAAAGCGAGCTGTTCGGCATCGAAGGGGGCGTCGCCACCGGCGTCCACGCCCGGCCCGGCAAGTTCGAGCTGGCCGACCGCGGCACCCTCCTGCTCGACGAGATCGGCGACATGCAGACCTCCCTCCAGGTGAAGCTCCTGCGCGCCCTCCAGGAGCGCGAGGTGGTGCGGGTCGGCGGCCGCCGGCCCATCCCGGTGGACGTCCGGCTGGTCGCCGCCACCCACCAGGAGCTGGAGAACCTGGTCCGCGAGGGGCAGTTCCGCGAGGACCTCTACTATCGGCTCAAGGGGGTCGAGATCGAGCTGCCCCCCCTGCGCGAGCGGCGGGAGGACATCCCCCACCTGGTGCGCACCTTCGTCGAGGAGTTCTGCCGCCGGGAGGGGATCCCGGTGCCGCCGTTCCGCTCCGAGGCTCTGGCCCTGCTCCTCGCCTACGACTTCCCGGGCAACGTCCGTGAGCTGCAGAACCTGATCGAGGGGGCAATCTCCCTGGCCGAGAAGGAGATCGACCCTGACCTCATGCGCTCGCTCCTCAATACCGCGTCCCAGCCCTCCTCGCCCGAGCCGCTCGACCTGACCACGTTGGAGCGGCGGCACATCTCGCGGGTGCTCAAGCTCACCGGCGGCAACAAGAGCGAGGCCGCGAAGATCCTGGGCGTGGACCGCAAGACCTTGCAGCGCAAGGGTTTCTGAGGCCTCGTCCGAGTCTCCCGAGAGCCTTGGGACAGATTGACGCAGGCGAGACAATTTGTCTCGGAGGCTTCCCAACTGCGACAAATTCGGCGGTTTGACGATTTAGACGGGACAGACGGGTCATTCTGTGGGACTATTTGTCCCGACCGCTTTTGGGATTTTCTGTCCCAGAATTGGGAAGCGCCGACGTAAAGTGCTGATAGATTGCAGCTTGCCGGTGAAAGTGGCGGTGCCGCGGCGACTTGGCAACGGGCTTGCGACAGGGGATAGACGAGGATTGAGGAGGAACGTCATGATCGATCTTGTCCGCAGGCACACCGCCGTTCCGCACATACCGGTGAGAGTGCTGCTTTCGATTGGGACCCTGGCGAGCTTCGGCTGGCTCCTCGCCAACGACCAGATCCACCCCCTGGTGATTTACGCCTTGCAGCTCTACCTGTCCTTCTGACCCGGCGAGCGGCGAGCGATCCCATGGCAGGAGGTGATTCCGTGTTGCAGCAGGTCAAACTGGCGTTACCCATGAAGCCTGACATGGAGATCGAGGCCAGTAAGACCGCGACCGCGATCGCCGAGTCCGTGGCCATGAGTCCGGATAGAATTGACGAGGTACGGATGGCGGTGGTCGAGGCCTGCATCAACGCCTTCGAGCACAGCCACGCGACCGAGCGTGAGTTCTACGTCACTTTCGAAGTGCTGGGGGAGCGGAACAGCCCCGAGAAGCTGCGCATCACGGTGCGCGACAACGGGATCGGATTCTCACCGGACAGGGTGTCCGAGCCGCTCCTCCAGGATAAGCTCAAGGCGCAACGCAAGCGGGGTTGGGGCTTGAAGATCATCCGGGGACTCATGGACGAGGTGGAGATCCGGTCGGGCGCCGACGGGACGACCGTCGAGATGATCAAGCTGCTTTGAGACAGCGGGGACGATGATGACCGAGAGCTTGAGTCTGAATGTGGATCGCCGGGACGGCCTGGCGGTGATCTACACCGAGGGATACATCAACAATCAGGGCGGCGAAGAGATCGCCCGGGCGGCCTACAAGCTCATCGACGAGGGCTACAAGGTCCTGTTGCTCAACCTCGGCGGCACCAAGATCGTCAACTCCATCGGGATCTCCATCCTGATCGAGATCATCGAGAAGATGATCGAGATCGAGGGGCGCCTCGGCTTCTGCTGCCTGACCCCGACCATCGAGAAGACCTTCCACATCATGGGGCTGGCCCAGTACGCCCCGATCTACAGCGACGAGACGACCGCGGTCGCTCAGTTGCGGGCCTGAGCGGGCCGGGGATGGACAGGGGCGCGAGCACGCCGGTCCTGGAGCCGCGCGCCTGGGGCGAGTTGCTGGCCCTCTCCGGCGACGAGACGTCAGACCGCCTCTTCCTGGAACGGCTGCTGGATGCCTGGGGGCAGGCCCGTGGCGCCGAGTCGGTCGCGCTCTACGTGAGGATCAAAACTGGCGCCCTGGAGCAGGAGGCTTGCACCGGCAAGCCGCTCCCGGCGCACCTGCCGCCGGACGCGGACTCCGGCGCTCCGCCGGCCGGCACCGGCCGCCTGCTCCTGCCGGGGGGCCTCCTCCTCTTCGCCCCGGCGCACGCCCTGAGCCCGGCCGAGACCGACGCCGGCAGCGATCCGGTCACCCTGCTCCTCGCCACCGCCCTCAAGGGGTGCCGGCTCAAGCGCGAGATCAAGGAGCAGCAGTTCCAGGTCAACTACCGGCTGGTCGAGATGGAGGCGCTCTACGACGTCGGCCTCGCGGTGGCGGCGACGCTCAACCTCGACCGCCTGTCGGAGGAGATCCTGATGCGCGCCGTATCGCTGCTCGACGCGCGGCGCGGCGCCCTCTACATCCTGGAGACGGCGACGGCCGGGTACGCCGGCCATCCCGGGCACGCCGGCAATTACCGCCTGGCCGGCACCTTCGGCGGCGAGGCGTCGCCGTCGTTCTCCCTGGAGAATCTGGACCTCGCCGCCTTCCTCGAAGGGGGCGCGCCGGCGCCGGACAACCTGCTGCCCGGCGCCCGCCACGTGATGGGGGTGCCGATCGAGATCGATTCGACGCCGCGCGGCCTGCTGGCGGTGGGGGACAAGGAGAGCCGCAAGGGGGTCGGCCCCTTCCTGGCCGCCGACCGGCGGACGCTCGCCCTGTTCGCCAACCAGGCGGCGATCGCCCTGGAGAACGCCCGCCTCCACCTGGAGGCGCTCGAAAAGGAGCGCCTGGAGCGCGAGATGCACGTCGCCGCCGAGATCCAGCGCCAGATCCTGCCCAAGGGCGCCCCCCAGGTGCCGGGCTACGACATCGTCGGCTGGAACCGTCCGGCCCGGCAGGTCGGCGGCGACTACTACGACTTCTTCGTGAAGGGGGAGGACCGCGTCGGCCTGGTGGTGGGGGATGTCTCCGGCAAGGGGATCCCGGCCGCCCTCCTGGTCTCGACGCTGCACTCGGCCCTCAGCCTGATGCTCGACCAGACCGGCTTCGGCCCTTCGCTGCTCGAACGCCTGAACAGCCATATCCTGGAGTCGAGCTCGTCGAACAAGTTCATCACCATGCTGCTGGCGCAGCTCGATCCGCGCACCGGCGATCTGGCCTATCTCAACGCGGGGCACAACCCCGGGCTGGTGCTGCGCCTCGAAGGCGGGGTGGAGGAGCTGGGCTCGACCGGCCTGCCGATCGGGCTCCTCGCCGCGAGCCGCTTCCAGGCCCGCTCGCTCAAGCTGGAGCCGGGCGACCTGGTCTGCCTCTACAGCGACGGCATCACCGAGTGCGAGTCGGCCGACGCCGAGGAGTTCGGGGTGGCGCGCCTCGTCGAGGTGATGCGCGGCCACACCGGCCGGCCGCTCGACGCGGTGCTCGAAGA
>DATAHG010000690.1:0-4363 GCA_036263295.1 Thermoanaerobaculia bacterium
TCCTCGAGGCGAGCGAACGCGGTGAACGCGGCGGCGGGCAGCTCGGCCCCAGTGAGGCCGAGTCTCTCGCGGACCTCGCGGATCAACTGGTACCCGTCCATCCCCGGCATGCCGATGTCGCTCAGCAGGACGTGCGGGCGCTGCTCGCGCAGCAACTCGAGGGCCTCCTGGGCGGAGGTTGCCGTGGATACCGCCGCGCCGCTCTCGATCAGCAGTCGTCGCACCGCCTCCAGGGCATCTTTCTGATCGTCCACCAGGAGCACGGAAACGCCCGAGAGATCGACATCCGCCATCCTGCCGGCGTTCTCCGCGGCGCTTCCTTCGGAGGGCGCCGATAGCGCGGGCGGGCGAGGGCTGTCGCCGGCCCGAGCGGCCCGGGGTCCAGGAATTGGCAGGCTGACCATGAATCGCGAACCGAGACCGGGGCCGTCGCTCTCCGCGCTGACCGTGCCGCCGTGCAGCTCCACGAGCTGCTTGACGATCGAGAGACCGAGCCCGAGGCCGCCGTGCTTGCGGGCGGCGGACGCGTCGGCCTGGCTGAACCGGTCGAACAGGTAGGGGACGAACGCCGGGTCCAGCCCCTGCCCGGTGTCCTCCACCATCAGGCGCACGGTCCCCTCGATGGCGACCGTCGAGGCGGTGACGAGACCCCCGGTGGGTGTGAACTTGACCGCGTTCGACAGCAGGTTCCAGAGCACCTGCTGGAGCCGGTGCATATCGCCCTGGATCTGCGGCAGCTCCGGCGCCAGGCACACTTCCAGCCGTACGCCCTTGGCCTGGGCGATCGGGCGGACCGTGTCCGCGGCGGCGGCGACCACCTGGTTCGGGTCCATCGGGCCGATCTCCATCTTGAGCTTGCCGGTCACGATCCGGTTCATGTCCAGGAGGTCGGCGATGAGCTGGGCCTGAGCGTGGGCGTTGCGGGCGATCACGTCGATCCCGTCGCGGACCAGCTTGGAATCGACGCCGTTGTCGCTGCGCTGGAGGAGCTGCGCCCACCCGACGATCGCGTTCAGCGGGGTCCGCAGCTCGTGGCTGAGGGTGGCCAGGAACTCGTCCTTGATCCGTCCGGCCCGCTCGACCTCGGCCCGCGCTGTGCGCTCGGCCCCCAGCAACTGCTCCCGCTCGGACTCGATCCGCTTGATCTGCTCGATGTCCGTACAGGTGCCGAACCAGCGCTCGATGTCGCCCTGGCGGTTGCGGATGGGCAGGGCGCGGCCGAGCGTCCACCGGTAGTCGCCGCTGCGATGCCGCAGACGGTACTCGATCTCGTAAGGCTCGCCGGTCGCCAGACACTGCCGCCAGCGCGCCCAGGCCCGCTCCTGGTCGTCGGGATGGAACATGCCGTTCCACCCCTCGCCGTCGGTCGAGCCGTCGGGCACGCCGGTGAACTCGTACCACCGGCGGTTGTAGTACTCATGGTAGCCGTCAGGGCGGGTGACCCAGACCATCTGCGGCATCGCGTCGGCAAGCTGGCGGAAGCTCGCCTCGCTCTCCCGCAAGGCCTGCTCGGTCCGCCGCCGGCCGGTGATGTCGTTGAACAGGACGGCGACATTGTGGCTGCCGGCGCCGCCGACCCGCGAGGCATATACGTCGAACCAGCGGCCCAGAGCCTTGGCCTCTTCCATGAACCGGATCGGCTCGCCGGTCACCGCGACCCGGCCGTAGATCTCGAACCAGTGGTCGTCGTGGTTCGGGACCATCTCCCGCATCCTCCGGCCGGACGCGTCCTGCAGCCCGGAGTACTTCTCGAACGCGCGGTTCGTCTCGTGGAAGAGGTAGTCGATCGGCCGGCCTTCCGCGTCGAAGATCATCTCGATGACGCAGAAGCCCTCGTCGATCGCGTCGAACAGCTTGTGGTAGCGCTCCTCGCTCACGCGCAACGCCGCCCCGGAGCGCTTGCGTTCGTCCGCCACGATCGTGTGGCGCTCGACCGCGTCTTCCACCGTCCGGCTCAGGCTTTCGGCAGTCACGCCGTCTCGGCAGAACCAATCCTGGGCACCGGCGCGGAGCAGAGCGCGGTTGGCTGTCCGGTCCCCCTCCCTGGTCAGGACCACCACCGGCACGGCGGGAAAGGCATCGCCGTCCCTCAGGGCGTCCAGCAACTCGACCGCCGTCATGTCGGGCAGGTTGTCGTCGAGCACCACGCAATCGGGAGCTGGAACGGCCTCGCACAGCCGCAACCCCTCGGCGCCGGTCCCGGCCTCGGCAAAGGAATGCCGGCGGGACGAATCGCCCTGCAGCTCCGCCTTCACCCGAGTCCGGTCCTCCGGGTCGGACGCGACGATCGCGATATGCAACGGGGGTGTCGTCGCGCTGCGAGCAGCGGAGCTCGGGATCAGGCCAGCTTCCCACCCCGGGCGGTGCTCATGCAAGGCTCGTGTTCTCCTGTCTACGTCATGAGAGGGCGAAGCTGCTCCTCCAGGGAACGGGTCCTCTCGGTCACGACATCGCCGGTGTGGAGCGTCGATTTGCGCTCGAAAAGCAGGACGTGGCACTCCTCCTCAGCCACCGGGTTGTGCCGGACTCCCTTGGGCACGACGTAGAGTTCCCCCTCCTTCAACTCGACGGCGCCGTCTTCCATTTCGATCCGCAGGTGTCCCTTGAGGACCAGGAAGAGCTCGTCCTCGTGCTCGTGGCTGTGCCAGCCGAAAGTACCCTGGACTTTGGCGACCTTGACATAGGAATCATCCACCTCGCCGATCACCCGTGGGGACCAGTGCTCAGTAAGAGAGGCGGCGGCTCGCTGGGGGGAGATGGCGATCGGCATGAGATCTCCTGAAGTATTTCCGAATTCTAGCTCGTCTCGGTCAGGAGGTCTGCCGTGGACCGGGCCGTCAGCCGGTCAAGGCCGGTTGAGGACCGAGAGGTAGGCGCGCCAGACCCCGACCTCCTGCGTGTACCGCTTGGCCATGACGCGCGCGATCTGGGCGATGTGGTTGAGGTCGTGAACCGCCCAGGCCGCCAAAAGCTGGCGCAGAGTGACCGCGCCGAGCTCGGGGTGGCGGCCTGGAAACGCGAGCTGAGCCTCGGTGAGCCGCCAGCTCCGGACGGTTTCGAGATTGGCCCGGCGCAGCCGCGCGAACCCGTCGAGGAGAGAACCGAGCGATTCGCCAGCAAATCGGGTGAGCTGGGCGAAGCGGTCAAACGGCTCGAACGGCCGGTCTTCGCCGTGTTCCAGGATGAGCCGGGCGCGAGGGACCCAGTCGGTCTCCTCGCTGTAGAGGAGATGGCCCACCACCTCGAACGCGTTCCAGGTGTCGGGCCCCTCGTTGCTCAAGTGCCAGGAAGCGCTCGTGCCGCGGAGAAGGTTGTCCACGACGGCGGGAGTGCGCTCCAGGATGTCGAGCGTCTCGGAAAGGTCGAAGCTCACAGTCGTCTTCCTCGAAGACGAGTATAAGCCGGCGGAGCAACGATCCTACCGCAACGCCACCTTCACATCTCCCACTCCGCATTCGGCGCGGACGTCCGCGCGGCCGGCTCCCTTCCGCCAGCGCAGCTCCTGCCCTACGAAACCGGAGCCCTTGTACC
Organism: Thermoanaerobaculia bacterium; assembly: GCA_036263295.1. GTDB lineage: Bacteria > Acidobacteriota > Thermoanaerobaculia > Multivoradales > UBA5704 > DATAHG01. Next base: position 3,532 of record DATAHG010000690.1, read on the forward strand.
TCTTCTGAGGGGTGCTCAGGCTCGCGTCGCCGACGCCGGCTTCGAGCGAGACCGTGGCCACGGCGGCCTCGGGCAGGTCCAGGCTCAGGTCGCCCACGCCGAGCTCGGCGCGCACGTGGCCCTCCATCCCATTGATCCGCAGGTCGCCGACCCCGAGCTCCGCGTCCACCACCAGTTGGCGAGGCGCGTAGACCTGAACATGCGCCTCCAGTCCCTTGGCGCCGTGTTTCGGCCAGCCCTCCAATTCGAGCTCCAGCCCCCGGCCACGCGTCGAGGGCGCGAGCTTCACCGCCTCGGCAGCTTCGCGGCACGCGTCCCTCCGATGCCCGCACTCCAGCCGGACCTCGATCTGCACCTGCGGGCGGTCCCAGGCTTCCACGATCAGCTCGCCGACCGGGAAGTCGAGGCCGAGCTCGTCAAGATTGGCGGCCTCGAGCTGCTGGGTGAGGGTGCGGACCGTCTCGTCAGCGCTCGCGAGGGCCGGAGCGGCAAGGGCGAGAGCGGCGGCGGCCAGGATCCATCTTCCATTCATGACATCTCCTCCTTGATGGTGACCCCTACGCCCGGGAGAGAAGCCGGGTTTCAGCCGGGCCGGCAAGGTTCCGCTTTCCGCAACCGCAGGCACCCTGTCAGTAGGGAGCCGATGACCGCGCTCCCCAAGGAGGAGACCGTATGAAGAAGCGATCGCCACGAAAACTGGAGCTGAGCAAGGAGACGCTGAACGTCGTCGCGGCCGGGACGAGGGAAATCGGGGGCGGTGGCACGGGTAGCTGCCTCACCTGCTACTTCAGTTGCGCCGTGGCCTGCGACACCAACTTCCAGTGCCCCTGAA
>DATAHG010000691.1:0-4430 GCA_036263295.1 Thermoanaerobaculia bacterium
GGTGGAGGCGGAGAGGTGCGCGGAGCACCCCAACAGTACCCCCAGGAGGAGGAACAACCAGCGATTTGTGTTCATGCTGCTAATAGCATAGCAAAAGGCAAACCTGTTTCGAAGTCTAGACAGCTCAACTACTTCCACGAACTACCTCCAAGTGGGCCGACAAGTTTTGGCACTCGCCGGTGTCGAAAAATGTCAATGCGGCATTCTCGCCCGCTCCTGAAATGGATCGGGACTCTCCCGCCATGTTTCAGTAGATGCCGGCTAAATTTCTGACGGAACCGTATGTTCGCTCATGCGCAACCGGGGATTTGACGGCGAGGGCGGCACCTGATAAATATACCGTAACAGCATATTGAATCCAAAGGGAGGCAGGCCATGAGGCGTACCAGTCGGTGGGGGAGCGTCGGGGCGGGCTTGATGTTCCTGTTGTTTCTGCACCCGGAATCCGGATCTGCCCAGGCGCACCCGGAATCCCTCGCCGCGGAGGCGCGACGGTTGGAGAGCACGGTGAAACCGGCCGAGCTCACACCGCTCATGTCCCAGGCGGATCTCGTCGCCATGGGGGAGGACCTCTTCTTCAATGAGACCTTCGGCGGCAACGGCCGCACCTGCGGGACCTGCCACCGGCGTGAGGACGCTTTCGGGTTGAGCCCGGCCAGCGTGGCGAGCCTGCTCTCGACCGATCCGCTTTTCCTGGCCGAGAACGACTCCAACCTGACGAACCTCGAGCATCCGCCCCTGATGCACAGCACGCGGGCGCTGATCCTGGAAAACATCGATGGCTTCGGCAACCCGCCGGTCTTCCGCAACTCGCCGCACCTGCTGAATCTGGCTCAGACCGCTCCCTACGGCCTGAGCGGCGAGTTCGCCGACCTGCGGGAGTTCACGGTGGGCGCGGTCAAGCAGCATTTCCCCAAGACCCTGACGCGGGCGGAGGCAGTGGATTTCCGGTTGCCTACCGAAGACGAGCTGATCGCCATGGAAGCGTTCATGCAATCGATCCACCTGCCCGCAAACCAGAATTTCGATCTCGAAAATTTCGTGACCACCGTGCAACAGCGGCGCGGGAGTGATCTTTTCTTCAGCACCGCCAAGTGCTTCAACTGCCACAACGGCCCGGTGCTGGCCGACTCGGTGGCGGCTCTTGGCGGCGGCAACCGCAACTTCAGCACCGGCGTGGTCAATCTGCGGATCAACCTGGAAAACCACGTGGAGAACCCGGGCGGCGGGGCGTTGCCGCTGGAGGCTGCGGGGCTGCGCGAGTTCAACACCCCGCCGCTGTTCGGGATCGGCAAGACGGCTCCCTACTTCCACGATGACTCGGTGCAGACCCTGGAAGACGCGATCCTGTTCTACGACGGGCCGGAGTTCCTCCTCTCCCCGGCGTCCGCCCTCGTCGGACGCATCCAACTCACGCCGGCCGAGCTTGCCGATCTCGCGGCCTTCCTGCGCGCTCTCGACGAGCTGCCGTTCGACGTCAGCCCCAGGCAGGTGCAGTTCGGCCCGCAGGACCTCGCCGCCGGGGCGACCGCCGCGATCACGGTTACGCTCACCGAGCTGACCCCCACCCCCGTTGCGATCCAGAGTATCGGTCTCGCCGGGGGACCCTTCGACGATCAGTTCAGCGTCACCCCGACCGGCCCGGGAACCGTGGAGGTCCGTTTCGATCCCACCAGCCTGGGCCAGAAGGGAGCGAGCCTCGAATTCGTTACCGACGCCGGCCGCTTCGGCGTGCGCCTGCGGGGTACCGGGGTGATCGACGGCCAGAACACCTTCAATGATGTGCTGCCGTCCGACCCGGCGCAGCCGTTCATCGAGGCGATCTTCCGGGCCGGTGTGACCTCCGGCTGCTCGACCGCCCCGGACTACTGCCCGGACGCGGTCCTCACCCGGGGGCAGATGGCGGTCTTCCTGAACCTCGCCCAGAACAAGCTCGACATCCCGCCGCGGCGCCGTTTCGGGGATGCGCTACCCGGTCTCCCGGCCGCCGGCTACATCGAGCGCCTGGCCAAGGACGGCGTCACCGCCGGCTGCGGCAACGGCAACTTCTGTCCCGACCAGCCGATCACCCGGCGCCAGATGGCGGTCTTCCTCGTCGCGGCTTCCGGACGAACCCCGGTCAGCCCTCCCACCGGGGTCTTCGGCGATGTCCCGCCGTCCGACCCGGCGGCCGGCTTCGTCGAGAGCCTCGCGGCCGACGGCATCACCGCCGGCTGCGGCAATGGCAACTATTGTCCGGACACCTTTGTCACGCGGCGCCAGATGGCGGTGCTGATCGCGCGGACGTTCAACCTGCCGCTCCCGTGAGCGGCGAAGGAAAGACCATGCAAAAGTCCAAAGTGCTTCTGCTCGCAGCCCTGGCTCTCGCCGGCGCCCTGCCGCTGGCCGCGACCAATCACGCCGTCCAGATCGACGAGGTGATGCCCGGCGCCTTTGGGCGCAAGGACGTCCAGTTCATCGAGATGAAGTTCCCGTGCGGCCAGAACAACTGGGCCACGGACAAGGTGAGACTGGTGTTCTTCAACGCCGCCGGCATCGAGACCGGCTCGTTCCAGTTCCCCTCCAATCCGCTCGACGACTGCGTCAACTTCACCAACCGCTCGGTCCTCATCGGGACGCAGGCCTACGCCGATCTGACCACGGGTCCGGACCCCGACTTCATCATGCCGGCCGGCCTGCTGCCGGAAAGCGGCAAGGTCTGCTGGAAGGGGCTCCCCAACGGCTTCAGCGTCACCATGTGCCTGACCTATGGCAACTTCACCGGCAGCAAGGAGGGGGCCGGAACCACCAACGTGGCGGGCCCTCCTCTCACCCAGGTCTGCTCGCTGCGCCGCAACCGCAATTTCAGCTTCCTCGGCGAGCCCAACCTGAACGCCGACTTCGACCTGCTGGCCCCGGCGCCGACCAACAACGCCGGGGTGACCGGCCCGGTCACCGTCTTCGCCCGCTTCGCCGACGTGCCAGCGGTCAATCCCTTTTTCCCCTTCATCGAAGCCATGTTCAACGCCGGGGTGACCTCGGGGTGTGGCAATGGCAGCTATTGCCCGGGGAGCGTCGTTACGCGCGATCAGATGGCGGTCTTTCTGCTCCGGTCGAAGCTCGGATCGAGCTTCGCGCCGCCAGCCTGCACCACCCAGGCCTTCAACGACGTGCCGTGCTCCAACCCGTTCGCCCCCTGGATCAACGAGCTGGCGGCGCGTTTCATCACCGGTGGCTGTGGCAGCGGCAACTACTGCCCGGGCAACACCGTGACCCGCGATCAGATGGCGGTCTTCCTGCTGGTGTCGAAGGAAGGCACTTCCTTCGTACCGCCGGCCTGCACAACCCAGGTGTTCAACGACGTTCCGTGCTCCAACCCGTTCGCCCCGTGGATCAACGAGCTGGCGGCGCGCGGCATCTCCGGCGGCTGCTCGGCGGGGATGTTCTGCCCCGGCAATCCGGTGACCCGGGAGCAGATGTCGGTCTTCCTCAGCACGACCTTCAGCCTGCCGGTGCCGACCGCCTCCTGCACCTCCTCGGCCCTCGTCACCGGGGGTGAGGACGTGGACGACCATGGCGACACCCCGGAGACCGCGACCGTGATCTTCCCCGGTGGCGACCGGATCGTCGGCCGCATCGAAGAGGTAGGGGATGTCGATTTCTTTGCCTTCGAAGCCGAAGAGGGCGATACGGTCCTGATCGATGCTCAAAACCTGAGTGGTCTCGTCCAGCCCATGTTGACCGTCACCGACGCGGCGGGAGGTTTCGTGACCGACAGCTCGAACGTGCTCTCCTACGGACCCTCTGGATCCTTTGCCGGTTTCGAGGCGGCCTCGACGGGCACCTTCTTTCTCCGGCTGGAATCGCTGCCGCCCGGCGAAACCGGAGCTTACGATCTCACCGTTTCAAGGTTCCACTCCTAAAGGTTCCACTCCTAAATCGGGTACACAGCTATCCCCGGCCCGCGTCCAGGGCCGGGGTCGCTACTGCGCCCGGGTCAAGGGCTTCGGCTCCACCACGGGCGGCGATAAGATCTCGGTCCACAACTCGCCATGAGGCAACTTCCAGGAAGGAACGAGACCAGGAATGAAGAAGAGACATGGGATGGCCCGGCTGGCCCTCCTCGCCGGGGCGGCCTGCTGCGCCCTGGCGGGGCTGGCGGGAGAGGCCGAGGCGAACCATCGCCTGCAGATCGACGAAGTCGTGGCCGGGGTCTTTGGCCGGCCTGAAATTCAATTCGTGGAGATCCGCCTCGGCGACTGCAACCAGGTCTGGGCCAACATCGCCCGGCTGGTCGCCTTCGACGCCGCCGACCAGCCGATCGGAGAATTCCTTTTCACCTCCAACCCGGCCTGCACCTTGACCGGGCAGTCGGTACTGATCGGGACGCAGGCCTATGCCGACCTCACCTCGGCCCCGGACCCGAATTTCATCATCCCGCCGATCCTGGC
>DATAHG010000692.1:0-3341 GCA_036263295.1 Thermoanaerobaculia bacterium
GAGATTGGCCGGCTGGTCGTCGACCAGGAGGATGCTGACGGGGTCGGCAACCGCGGCCGGGCGGTCAGGCGGTCGCACGGTCAGGGACTCGGCCGGCTCCTCCGACCGGCCGACCGCCTGACCGCCTGCCCGCCCGTCCCCGCTCATCGGTACAGCCACACCCGGAGAAGCGACAGCAGTTGGTCCATGTCCACCGGCTTGGCGATGTAATCGGATGCGCCGGCCGCGATGCACTTCTCGCGATCGCCCTTCATCGCCTTGGCGGTGACCGCGAGGATCGGCAGGTTCCGGAACTTGGGCATCTCGCGGATCGCCCGCATGGTCTCGTAGCCGTCCATCTCGGGCATCATCACGTCCATCAGGACCGCGTCCACCGCCGGTGTCGCCTGCAGCCGGGCGATGCCGTCGCGGCCGCTCTCGGCGTACACGACCTTCATCTCGCTCCGCTCGAGCAGAGTGGTGAGCGCGAAGATGTTGCGGACGTCGTCGTCCACGATGAGCACGGTGCGCCCGGTGAGCACGGGATCGGTGCGGTGGAGCTGCTCGAGCATCCGCCGCTTGCCCTCGGGGAGGTTGGCGGTGACCCGGTGCAGGAAGAGCGCGGTCTCGTCCAGCAGCCGCTCGGGCGAGCGCGCGTCCTTGATGACCACCGATTCGGCCAGCCGGCCGAGCTCCGCCTCTTCGCGCCCGGTGAGCTGTTTCCCGGTGTAGACGATCGTCGGGAGCTTGCGGAGCCCGATTTCGCCCTTGACCCGGGTCATGAGCTGGAATCCGGTCATGTCGGGAAGACCCAGGTCCAGCACCATGCAGTCGTACCGATCCGCCTGCAACGCCTCCAGCGCCGCCTGGCCGGTTCCCACGGTGGTGGTCTGCACGTCGCCGTTCCCGATGAGCTCGACGATGCTCTGCCGGGCCGCCTCGTCGTCCTCCACCACCAGCAGCCGCTTGACCGGCCGGTCGATAAAGTCGTGCAGCGTCGTGAGCGCCACGCTCAACGACTCCCGGGTCGCCGGCTTGGTCAGGAAATCGATCGCGCCGAGCCGGAGTCCGCGCTGCCAGTTCTCCTCCACCGAGATGATGTGCACCGGGATGTGGCGCGTGGCCGGGTCGTGCTTGAGCCGGTCCAGAATGGTCCAGCCGTCGGCATCGGGCAGCCGGAGGTCGAGGGTGACCGCCGTCGGCTGGTATTCCCGGGCCAGCGCCAGCGCCCGGTCGGCCCGGTGGGCCACCAGGCCCTTGAACCCGCGGTCGCGCGCGAGGTCCAGCAGGATCTCGGCAAAGGCCGGATCGTCCTCGGCGATGAGCAGGATCCGATCGCCCTCCTCGATGACGCTCCGGTCGTCGCTCACGGCGCGTTCGACCACGGGCGAGAGCACCGTCCGCGGGGCGACGGCCGTCCCGGCCGCCGCGCCGTCGGACTCGGAGGCCGGCTGGGCCGGCGGCACCGGGTAGAGCAGCGGGAGGTAGAGGGTGAACGTGCTCCCCTCGCCCGGGGTGCTCTCGATCCGGATCTCGCCGCCCAGAAGGCGGGTGATCTGGCGGCTGATCGAGAGCCCGAGGCCGGTCCCGCCGTACTTGCGGCTGGTGCCGGTGTCGCCCTGCTGGAACGCCTCGAAGATCACGCCGTGCTTCTCGCGCGGGATGCCGATGCCGGTATCGCTCACCGTGAACGCCACCACGGCGTTGGCGGCGTTGAGCAACTCCTGCTCCGGGTTCCAGCCGCTGCCCGCCAGCGCGGCCTTGAGCGATACCCCGCCGCGCTCGGTGAACTTGAAGGCGTTGGACAGCAGGTTCTTGAGCACCTGCTGGAGCCGCTTGGTATCGGTCTGCAGCGCCGGCGGGAGTCCCGGGTCGATCTCCACGGTGAACCGGAGATCCTTGAGGTCCGCCACCTGCTGGAAGGTGCTCTCGACGAATTTCCGCAGCTCCGCGAAGGCGACCGGCGCGATGTCCACGGCCATCGTGCCGGATTCGATCTTCGACAGGTCCAGGATGTCGTTGATCAGGTCGAGCAGGTCGGATCCGGAGCTGTGGATCGTCTGGGCGAAGCCGACCTGCTTGGTCGTCAGGTTTCCGTCGACGTTCTCGGTCAGGATCTGCGACAGAATGAGCAGGCTGTTGAGCGGCGTCCGCAGCTCGTGCGACATGTTGGCCAGGAATTCGGACTTGTACTTGGAGATGAGCGCCAGCTGCTCGGCCTTGTCCTCCAGCGCCACCTTGGCCTGCTCCACCTCCTTGTTCTTCTGCTCCACCTCGGCCTTCTGCCCGGCGAGCAGGTGCGCCTTTACCTCCAGTTCCGCGTTGGTGGACTGCAGCTCGTCCTGCTGCTTCCGGAGCAGCTCCTCCGACTGCTGCAGCGAGCGGGTCTGCTGCTCCAGCCGCTTGTTGGTCTCGGTGAGCGCCTCCTGCTGCGCCTGCAGGCTCTCGGTCAGCGCCTGGCTCTGCTTCAGCAGTTCCTCGGTCCGCATGTTGGCCGCGATGGTGTTGAGCACGATGCCGATGCTCTCGGCGAGCTGCTCCAGGAAGGTGAGCCGGATCTCGTCGAACTCGTCGAACGTGGCCAGCTCGAGCACCGCCTTGGTCTCGCCCTCGAACAGCACCGGCAGCACCACGAGGCTCCGGGGCGGCGCCTCGCCGAGCCCGGAGCTCACGCGGATGTAGTCGTGCGGCACGTGGCCCACGGTGAGCATGCGCCGGTCCTTGGCGCACTGGCCGACGAGCCCCTCGCCCATCCGGAACTCGCTCGCCACCTGGTCGCGCTCCTTGTAGGCGTAGCTCGCGAGCAGCTTGAGGGCCGGCGTCTCGCCGGCGGCGTCGACGACGTAGAACGCGCCGTGGTGCGCGGTGACGAGCGGGGCCAGATCGGAGAGGATGAGCTGCGACACCGCCGCGAGGTCGCGCTGCCCCTGCAGCATGCGGCTGAACTTGGCCAGGTTGGTCTTGAGCCAGTCCTGCTCCATGTTCTTGCGGGTGGAGTCGCGCAGGTTGCGGATCATCTCGTTGATGTTGTCCTTGAGCTCCGCCACTTCGCCCAAGGCCTCGACCGCGATCGAGCGCGTGAGGTCGCCCTTGGTGACCGCCGTGGCCACGTCCGCGATAGCGCGCACCTGCGTCGTCAGGTTGGCGGCGAGCTGGTTCACGTTGGCCGTCAGGTCACGCCACACGCCGGCGGCGCCCGGCACGCGGGCCTGGCCGCCGAGCTTGCCCTCGACGCCCACCTCGCGCGCCACGTTGGTCACCTGGTCGGCGAACGTGGCGAGCGTGTTGGTCATCCCGTTGATCGTGTCGGCCAGGGTGGCGATCTCGCCTTTCACCTCGACCCGGAGCTCCTGCTTCAGGTC
>DATAHG010000693.1:0-2776 GCA_036263295.1 Thermoanaerobaculia bacterium
GCGCGCGGCGCTGGTCGAGCTCGAGATGGAATCCGCCACGGCCCCGCTGGAGGCGGCCGTCGCTCCGGCCGTGGTCGCGCCGTCCGGCTGTGTCTTTCTTAACATCGGCGGCGTGCCGTTCCGTGTCTTTGGGCAGGAGACCGGGGGAACGATCACAATCTCTCCGACCACGCCTGGTCAGACCGAGCTCGCCGACGGCGGTGTTTCGGCCGTCCAGCAGGCCGTGGCTGCCTGGACGAACCATCCCGACTCGGCGATCAACTTCGTTGCCGGCCCGGCGCGGGCGCGCAATATCACTTGCACCGTTAACACTCCTGGGGACATCGACAAGGATGGCGGCGGAGTTGTCTTCAACGATCCGTGCAGCGACATTCCTGACATGGTCAACTGTGCCGGGACCCTGGCGATCGGCGGCGTAGCCCAAGGCGGTGGCACCAACACTTTCGACGGCCAGGCTTGGTTCGGCATCGGCAGCCCCTTCGTGGTGGTCAACAACGGCGCGGGCTGCATCGGCACCACCAATTTCGCCGAGATGATGACCCACGAGGTGGGCCACAGCATCGGCTTCGGGCATCACACGGGCAGCTCGCCCTCTCCGACGATGTCGTCGATCCTCAAGGGGGACGGCCGGGGCGCCGCGCTGGTTGGGGTCGACAAGACCTGCGCCTCGTTCGCCTACCACACCTTCCGCGACGTCAGCTTCAGTCACTGGGCCTGGAAGTGGATCGAGACGGTCGACAACCGCAACGTGATCGCCGGCTGCGGCAGCGGCAACTTCTGTCCCGACAACAACATCAGCCGGGATCAGATGGCGACCTTCCTGCTCAAGGCCAAGGAGGGCTCGGCTTTCACCCCGCCCACCTGCACCAGCCCGGTCTTCAACGACGTGCCCTGCTCCAACTCCTTCGCGACCTGGATCAACGAGCTGTCGGCGCGCGGGGTCACCGGCGGTTGCGGCAATGGGGCCTACTGCCCGAGCGGCCTGGTGTCGCGGGATCAGATGGCGGTCTTCCTCCTCAAGACCAAGGAGGGGCCGGCCTACTCCCCGCCGGCCTGCACGAGTCAGATCTTCAACGACGTCCCGTGCTCGAATCCTTTTGCGCCCTGGATCAACGAGCTGGTAGCCCGCGGGATCACTGGCGGCTGCGGCAGCGGCAACTACTGCCCGGGGACGAATGTGACCCGGGCTCAGATGTCGGTGTTCCTGACCGCCACTTTCGGGCTGCCGACACCCTGATGGAGAACTGACGATGCCAGGACTGCCCCCGCGAACCGTTTCGAGCCGTCTCTCTCTTCGCCATTTCGCGGGGGCAGCCACCTGCCTCCTGCTCGGGCTGGCCTGTCCTGCAGCCGCCCAGCCGGTCCTTCAACCCGTCTCCGCCCCGGCGGTCACTCCCGGCGGCTTCGTCTCCATCGTGCCGGTCACCACCGGCGTCTCTGAGCCGATCGGCGTCACCAACGCCGGGGACGGCTCGAACCGTCTCTTCGTCACCGAGCGGCGCGGCCGGATCCGTATCGTCAAGGGCACCCAGGCCCTGACGACGCCGTTCCTCGACATCTCGGCCAAGGTCGGCCCCTGCGGGTCGGACTGCGGCGAGCGCGGTCTCCTCGGGTTGGCCTTCCATCCCGATTACGAGACGAACGGCTTCTTCTACGTCTACTACACGCGGGTGAGTGATGGCGACATCGTGATCGCGCGCTACCAGGTGTCGTCCAATCCCGACGCCGCCCTGGCCAGCTCGGAGCTGATCCTCCTCACGATCGAGCATTCGTCCCAGGCCAACCACAACGGCGGCCAGCTCGCCTTCGGCCCCGACGGCTTCCTCTACGCCGGGATCGGCGACGGCGGCGGCGGTGACGACTTTCTGGAGTCCGGCCAGAGCACTTCGACCCTGCTGGGGACGATTCTCCGTCTCGACGTGAATGGCACCGATACCGGTCACAACTACGCCATTCCGGCCGGGAACCCGTTCGCCGGGACCACGCCCGGCGCCGACGAGATCTGGGCCTTCGGCCTGCGCAACCCCTGGCGCTTCAGCTTCGACCGCCAGACCGGCGATCTCTATATCGCCGACGTCGGCCAGAACACCTGGGAGGAGATCGACTTCCAGGCCGCCGGGAGCGCGGGAGGGCGGAACTACGGATGGGACTGCCGCGAGGGGATGCACGCCTTCAACGACACCAACGGCGACATGAACGCCAACTGCCCGGCGTCGACCGCCGGCTTCACCGACCCCGTTCTGGAGTATTCGCACGGTAGCGGCGACTGCTCGGTGACCGGGGGTTTCGTCTATCGGGGCCAGCCGGCGAGCTTCCTGACCGGCACCTACCTTTTCGGCGACCTCTGCACCGGCCGAATCGTGCGAGGCTCCCGCGGCGCGGGTGGTGCCTGGAGCCAGCAGCTCCTGATCGACACCTCCTTCAACATCACGAGCTTCGGCCAGGACGAGAAGGGGGGTCTCTACTTCACCGACCTGCCGCTCTCCGGCACGCGTAGCGCCTCCCTGCAGCGGCTCGCGGCTCACACCTTCTCGGACGTGACGCCCGACCTCTCCACCTGGCCTTTCGTCGAGGCTCTGGTCGGGGCCGGGATCACCGGCGGCTGCACCGACACCACCTTCTGCCCCGGGAATCAGGTCACCCGGGCCCAGATGGCGGTCTTTCTCCTGACCGCCGAGCACGGCGCGGGGTTTACCCCGCCCCCGGCCACCGGCACGGTGTTCAACGATGTGCCGGCGGGCTCCTTCGCCGCCGCCTGGATCGAGCAGGTCGCCGC
>DATAHG010000694.1:0-33472 GCA_036263295.1 Thermoanaerobaculia bacterium
GAGGACATGCGGCGCTGCTCCTCGGTCGAGGGCTCCCCCACCCACATCGGATAGCAGCGCTCCAACAGGTCGAGCGGCACCGCCATGTGGCGGCGCGCCACCAGCACCTGCTCCTCGGTCGCCTGCTCCAGCAGCAGATCGTAGACGCTCATCTCCGCGGTGCCGCGCTCGTGGTCCTCGCCGACCGACTCGATGTCGAGCACCCGGTCGATGCAAAGGCCGTAGGCCGCCTCCATGAAGCGGAAGTAGGAGCCGCGGATGCTGCGCTGATAGAGGTTCGCCAGGGTCTCCGCGCCGTCCACCACCCGGATGATGCGGCGCTGGACCGGCGTGAGGTCGTTCCCCGCCTCCTGTACCCCGCGCCGCAACACCACGTTGTCGTTGACGAAGATGTGGCGGATCCGCCGGTATTCGTCGAGCCAGCGCGAGCCCTCCAGCACCAGGCCCAGGGTGTGGATCGGCTCGGGCAGGATCTCTTCCTCCTGCGGCATCTCGAACTGGAAGAAAAAGGCCCCCCGCTCCCACAAGAAGAGATCGCAGATCACGTCCTCGATCTGCCGGCGCAGGGTCTGCTGGATCGTCTCCGGCTCCAGCGCGCCGCGCTCGGCGAGGGCCACCCCCAGCCGCACGCCGCGCTCGGTGCAGTCGGTCAGCGCCTCGAAGAGCTGCTCATGGGACAGATACCCGTTGAGCAGCAGGTGCTGGCCGTAGAACTCGGCCGGATCGTTCGAGATGCAGGCCACCACGTCGCCGAGATGGAAGTAGATCCGCTTCTCCCGCTCGCTGCGACGGATTACGAGAGAGCCGGTGCGCCGCTCGTTCTTCGCCCATTGCAACAACTCCCCAACCGAGAAGGCTGACAGCCGTCCTGAAAACTCCATGGTGCTCTCCGTACGAAAGTAGGCAGGATTGTACGGCCGCGGGACGAAGCTGGCAATGGAGCGCTTCACAGAATGCCGCAACGGGGAGCCTGCTATCCTATGGCCATCATGCGTCAGTCCAAGCTCTATCTCGTCTTTTTGACGATTGCTGTCCTTGCCTTGCCGGCCGCCGCGGCTCCCCTGCCGTGCCGCCCTTGCGCCGGCGTGCGTCTCGAAGCCTCCGCGTCCCCCGCCGACCTCGCGAACGTGCTCCGCCAGAACACCCGCCTGGAGCCCGGCAGCCCGCTCTACGTGGCCTGGGACATCCCGCTGACCAGCGAGGCCGAGGCCCGCGCCGCGGCCGAGCCGGCCGCCGCGCTCGTCCAGGCCGGGGCGACGCCCTGGCTCTCCCTGGTGTTCACCACCCCCTCCCCCCTGCCGCAGGCTGCAGAACGCCTCCAGGCCGAGTTGCGGACCGCCGTGGCGGTGGCCGCGGCGGCGCCGGCCGGCACCTGGTTCCAGGTGGTCTGGCGTCCGGAAGGGGGCGGCGACAACTCGGACCCGAAGGAGTACTCCTTCCTGCTGAAGCGCGCCGCCGTGGCCCTCACCGGCGCCCAGGCCGACGCCCGCGTCGCCACGCAGCCGCTGGTCCCCGATCCCAAGGCCCTGGAGACCCTCTATGACGAGGAGGTCGCCGCCTATCTGGAAGGGGTCGCCCTGCAGCCCGCCCCGGCCCAGGTCCTGACGGCGGCGCTGGAGACCCTCCAGCGGCTCGACGCCGGCCGGCCGGTGATCCTGGACGGCCCGGAGTCCCCGGCCGAGAGCGCCGAATTCCTCTCCGAGGCCGCCCGCGCCAGCGCCCAGGGGCTCGACCTCGCGCTGTTCCGCAGCGCCGGTCTCGACGCCTACTCGGTGCAGCCGCTCGCCCTGCTCGCCCGCGAATTCAAGGGGGATCTCTCCTACGACCCGTCGTCGGCGCCGCGCGGCGCCGAGGGCTGGGTGTTCGTGCGCGGCGAGGACCTCGGCCTGCGGGTCATCGCCCGGACTCCGCCGGGACAGGACGCCGGCGCGCTCTCGCTGGTCTTTCCGGACCCGCAGCTCCGCCGCCCCACCCGCTTTCCCTACACCCCCGGCAACGTGCCGGCGCCGGGTGGCCGCGTGGCCGGGAACACCCTCGAGCTGACCGTGGAGCAGCCGGGCCGGGTCGCGGTGCTCGGGCTCGAACGGCCGACCGCGGCCGAGCTCCAGGGAGTCGAGGAGAAAGTCACCGTCTCGTCGGAGCGCGAGATCCCGGTCGAGGAGATCCTGCGCCGCCTGCAGGCCTTCGAGGACGCCCAGGACCGCCGGCTCGACCACTACAGCGCCGTCAACACGACCGCCCTGCGCTTCCAGCCGGCGGCCGGCACGCAGTCGGTCGAGGCGACCCTCCAGGGGCCGTTCTTCTTCCGCCGCGGCGGCGGCAGCGACTGGGCCTGGGAGTCGCTCTTCGTCAACGGCGTGCGCTGGCGCAACAAGACGATCCCGGAGATCCCCCTGGTGCAGCCCGAGAAGGCGGCGGCGCTGCCGCTGGAGATCCACTTCAACCGCCAGTACCGCTACCGCCTGCGCGGCACCGGCCGGGTCGGCGACCGTGACGCCTGGGTGATCGACTTCTCTCCCGCCGGCCCCGGCGAGCCGGGCAAGCTCTACCAGGGCACCGTCTGGGTGGACCGCCAGACCTCGGCGCGCCTCAAGACCCGCGCCGTCCAGATCGGCCTCGACGGAGAGGTGCTGTCGAACGAGGAGACCCTCTACTATTCGCCGATCGACGCGCAGGGCCAGCCGGCGCCCTGGGGCCCCGGCAGCTTCGTGCTGCCGTTGCGCCTGGTCGCCCAGCAGATCCTCTCGGTGGTCAACGCCACCACCGTGGTCGAGCGCGAGACCCTGCTCTCGCAGGTGCGGATCAACGGCGCCGATTTCGAGGAGAGCCGCAAGAAAATCGAGCAGACCGACGTGACCATGGTGCGCGACACCCAGCAGGGCCTGCGTTACCTGGTGAAAGACGAGAGCGGCGGCGACCGCGTGGTCAAGGAGGGCTACGACACCAACAAGCTCTTCGCGGTGGGCGGCGTGTTCTACGACGACGCGCTCGACTATCCCCTGCCGCTCGCCGGCATCAACTATCTGTCGCTCGACTTCCGCGGCTCGGGCAACCAGCTCAACGCCTTTTTCGCCGGGGCCCTGCTCACGGTGGACTTCGCGGATCCGCGTTTTCTCGGCAGCAAGTTCGACATCGGCGCCGACGCCTTCGCGCTCGCCATTCCGATCACCGACAACCTCTACCGCGACGGTGAAAAATCGGAGCGGGAGGACGTCGAGCTGCGCACCGGCAACTTCGGCCTCAAGCTCGGCCGGCCGCTCGGCAACTTCGTCAAGTTGCGCTTCGAATACAGCGCGCTCGTCTTCAACTACGGCGAGGCCGACGACACCGCGGCGGACTTCGTGGTGCCGGCCGACAACGTGACGCATTCGTTCGAGCTGGGCGCGAGCTTCTCGCGTTTCGGCTACGGGCTGGCGCTCTCGGGGAGCTACAACCAGCGCTCGAAATGGGACTTCTGGGGGAGGCCGGGCAACGCCGAGTTCGACCCCGATCAGAAAGATTTTCTGCGCTGGGAGGCGCGGGCCAGCAAGAACTGGTACCTGCCGAAATTCCAGAAGGTCGGGTTCGAGGTCGATTACGCCTCGGGCGCGGATCTCGACCGCTTCAGCAAGTATCAGTTCGGCTTCTTCGGCGGCACCCGGGTGCACGGCTATCAGAGCAACAAGGTGCGGGCCGAGGAGGTGATCGCCGCGCACGGCTCCTACGGCTTCGAGATCGGCCAGGCGTTCCGGCTCGAAGGCGTGGGCGACGTGGCGTGGGCCACCGACGAGCTCGGCGGGCTCAAGAACGAGCTGCTCGGCGGCGTCGGCGTGGTGGGCTCGCTGATCGGTCCGTGGCAGACGCTGATCAACATGGACATTGGCGTGCCGGTGGCCGGTCCGGACGACGGCTTCGTCGCCTACCTGGTGTTCCTCAAGCTGTTCAAGTAAACCGCCGATCGGCGGCGGAGGCTACCGGATCTGGTCGGTCGGGGTCCGGTCCTCCGCCAGGGGCGGGGCCAGCCAGCCGTCGGCCACGGGGAAGGGAAGCTGGAGATTGCGCAGGCGCGGGCTCGGGTGGGGCGGGCAGAGGTGAAAACCTTGCAATAGCCCGATGCCGGCGTTGAGCACGGCGTCGAGGTCCATCTCGTCCTCGATCCCTTCGGCCACGGCGCGGCTGCCGATGCGGTCGGCGAGATGGGCGATCGACTCGAGCACTGCGCGCCGGTAATCGTCGCGGTAGACGCCGGTCACGAAGGAGCGGTCGATCTTGAGCAGATCGGGCCGGCAATCCACGATCATGCGAAAGTTGGACTGTCCGAGCCCGACGTCGTCGAGCGCGATGCGGACGCCCAGCTCGCGCAGCCGGTCGAGGTTCTCGCCGAGCTGCCGCCCCGACCAGGGGGGCGCGTGCTCGACGATCTCGAGGATGACCCGGCCGAGCGGAATGCCGTATTCGGCGGCGGTTTCGGCCAGCCAGTCGGGCAGCTCGAGATCCTCCTCCAGGGTCGAGGCGTGGACGTTGAAGCAGAGCCCGGGCAGCTCGGGCAGGCCGCGGGCGTGACGCAGCGCCGCCGCGATCGCCATGCGGTCCACCTCCCTCTCGCGCCGCTTGCGCCGCACATATTCGAACAGCACGTCGGCCCGCTCGATGTTGGTCGCCCGGGGCCCGCGCGTCAGCGCCTCCAGCGCGAAGACCGTGCGCAGCACGCCGCGCACCTCGAAAATCGGCTGGAAGACCGTGGTGAGACCGGTCGGCTCCAGGATGAGATCCCAGAGGCGGCTCATGCCCTTTTCCTCGTCAGGCCGGCGACGATCTCGGCCAGCTCCGCGAGCGGCATGGGTTTTTGCAGGAAGGCGTCGACGCCGCGGCCGAGAGCCTCGGCCTCCATGTCGGCCGAGCCATAGCCGGTGAGCACGATGATCCGCGTCCAGGGCGAACGGTCGCGCGCGAAGCGGATCAGCTCCAGCCCTTCGTTGCTGTGAATGCCGGTGAGGCGCAGGTCGGCGATCATCAGGGCGTAGCGGACGTGGGAGAGGAGGGCCTCGGCCTCCTCCAACTCGCGGGCGCAATCGACCTGGTATCCGAGCGGCTCGAAGTATTCGCTGATCGCGAACAGGATCGGCTCTTCGTCGTCCACCACCAGAATCCTCGCGCTCATCTCATCCTCCCTCGTCCGTGGCCGTGATCCCGTACCGTTTGATTTTTTGATAGAGGGTGCTGCGCGGCACCCCCAGGCGCGCGGCGGCGCGGCCGACGTGCCCGCCCTCCTCCTTGAGGACGCGCACGACGTGGCGCAGCTCCAGCTCTTCCAGGGTGAGGCAGGCGCTGTCGTCGAGGTCGCGCGACGGGCGCGTCCCCTCGAAGCGCAGGTCGTCGATCAGGAGGGTCTCGCCCGCCGCCAGCAGGACCGCCCTCTCCAGCACGTTGCTCAGCTCGCGGATATTGCCTGGCCAGTCGTAATCCTGAAGCGCCTGCAGGGCGTCGGGGGAGAGGGTGGCGCGGCGCCGCCCCACCTCGTTCGCGAGATCGGCGAGCAGGCGGGACGCCAGGGCCGGGATGTCCTCGCGCCGCTCGCGCAGCGGCGGCACGGTGAGCGGCAGGGTGCTGATCCGAAAATAGAGGTCACCTCGGAAGCGCCGCTCGGTGATCAGGCTGCCGAGATCCTGGTGGGTCGCCGCCACGAGGCGGACGTCGATCGACCGTTCGCTCACGTCGCCGAGGCGGCGGAAGCGCTTCTCTTCGATCACTTTGAGCAGCTTGGCCTGCACCTGGAGGTCCATGTCTCCGAGCTCGTCGAGGAAGAGGGTGCCGCGGTCGGCCACCTCGAACAGCCCGAGCTTGGCCTCGACCGCGCCGGTGAAGGCTCCCTTGCGGTGGCCGAACAGCTCGGTCTCCAGGAACTCGCGCGACAGGCCGGCGCAGTTGATATCGACGAACGGCTCCTCGGCGCGCGGGCTGTTGTCGTGCAGCCAGCGGGCGAGCACGCCCTTGCCAGTGCCGGTCTCGCCGCGGATCAGGATCGGCCGCTCGGAGCGGCAGACGCGCTGGGCCTCGCGGGCCAGGCGGCGGATCCCCGGGCTGGTGCCGAGGAAAGGGTCGAGGGCGCACCGCGACCGGCGCGAGCGGTGGAACAGCTCGCGTTTGCGGCTGCGGCGGTTTTCGAGCGCCCGTTCGAGCATGACGGCGATGGCGGGCAGCGCCACCGGCTTGGTGAGGAACTGCTCGGCCCCCTCTTTGATCGCCTGCACGGCGAGCTCGATCGAGCCGTGGGCGGTGAGGATGATGATCGGCGGCCGCAGCCCCGATTCGCCGCTCAGCAGGTCCAGGGCGTTGCCGTCCGGCAGCACATAGTCCACCACGGCGGCGTCGATCTCCCCGCCCGCCAGTACCTCCTGGGCCTCGCGGCAGGATTCCGCCTCGCGCACCAGGTAGCCGCGGTTTTCGAGATAGTCGCGGATGCCGAAGCGCACCGCCGGCTCGTCGTCGACGATCAGGATGGTCTCGCCCGCCATGACCGCCGGCCCCTAGGCCGCCCCTTCCTGGGCCGCCAGCAGGCGGACCCGCATCACCGCCCCGCCTTCCGGAAGATTGGCGGCCTCGATCTCGCCGCCGTGCTGCTCGACGATGCGCTGGACGATCGACAGGCCGAGGCCGGTGCCGCCACGGCGCCGGGTAAAGAACGGCTCGAAGATCCGCGGCAGGTCGCCCGGCTGGAAGCCCGGCCCGCGGTCGGTCACCAGGAAGAGGATCCGCGGCCGTTCCGCGGCTTCGTCACGGGCCACCCGCACCTCGATCCGCGAGCCGCGCGGCGAGTGCTGGACGGCGTTCTCGACCAGGTTCTGGAACACCTGCACCAGGCGGTTGCGGTCCGCCATCAACGGGGGGACGCCCGGCTCGATCGCCTGCCCGATCTCGACCCCGATCTGGCTGGCGAGGCGCAGGCAGGCGCCGACCGCGACGTCCACGACCTCTCGCGGCGCCACGGCGGCGAGCTCCAGGCGCAGCGGCTTGCCGTAGTCGAGGAGCTGCTGCATCAGCTCGGTCAGGCGCTTGACCTCGCCCTGGAGGACGTCGAAGTAGCGCCGGTACTCGGTGCGGTCCTTGAACCGCGACTCGAAGGCGTCGAGGGTGGCCGAGATCCCGAACAGCGGGTTGCGAACCTCGTGCGAGACGCCGGCCACCAGGGCACCCATGGCCGACATGGTTTCGCTGCGGCGCAGGGAGTCCTGGAGCTTGACCAGGTCGGTAATGTCGAGGAGAACGACGGCGAGCCAGCGCTGGCCGTCCGGGCCGACCATCGGGCTGACCGAGATGTCCCAGGTCCTCCCTTCGGGGTCGCGCCCCTGGGTGGTGGCGATCCGCGCCGTGCGGGCGACCTCGCCGACCAGCCCGGCGATCCCCGGCCAGGGCTGGACCTCGCCGAGGGCCGCCACCGGCTGCTGGATCGCCGCCTCGTAGGGCAGGCGGGCGAGCCGGCGGGCCGCCTCGTTCATGCGCACCACCCGGCCGTCGGTCTCCAGGAGCAGGAGCGGGGAGGCGATGGCGTCGAAGGTCATCCGCCACTCCAGGGCGGAGCGGCGGATCGCCTCCTGGAGCTTGACCTGCTTCTCCTCGGCCCGGCGGCGGGAGGTGATGTCGCGCACCACGACGAGCACCTCGTCGGCGCCCGACGTGACGATGCGGGCCTCGAACGAGCGCAGCTCGCCGTCCATCTCGAGGTCATACTCCAGGAGCTGCACCTCGCCGGTCGCCAGCGCCTGGTCGATCACCAGCATCGTGGTGCGCGCGAGGTCGGGGGGCATGATGTCGCGCGTGTTGCGGCCGAGGAAGACCTCGGGCGGGGCATAGAGCAGCTCGGGGCGCCCCCCCTGGGCGTCGAGGTAGGTGCCGTCGCGGCTCAGGCGGAGGATCAGGTCGGGCAGCGAGGAGGCGAGGGCGCGCTGGCGCGCCTCGCTCTCGCGCGCTTCGCGCTGGCTGCGGGCGAGCGCCTCGCGCAGGTGCCGGACCTCCTCTTCCAGCTCCCGGCAGCGCTCCACGCTGTCCCGCAGGGTGCTGTCGGCCGATTCCATGATGCTCATCGCCCGGCTCCAGTGTGCTCCGTTCAGGCACGGCCGGACCTCGCCGGCCGTGCGGGACGCCTACTGTCTTTCGAATAGTGGATAGTATAACCCGGGGTCCGAGGAGCCAGAAACGGAGGCCGACCGATATGGGCAGCAAAGGCGACGATCAGGACGATCTGGAAGACGGCGGCGGCGAGCCGGCCGGGGAGATCGACGGGCTCGGTCCGATCGAGATCCCGATCACCGACGTGCTCGACGTCCACAGCTTCCGGCCGGCCGAGGTGGCGGACGTGGTGCGCGAGTATCTCGACACCGCCTACGCCAAGGGGCTGCGCAGCCTGCGCATCATCCATGGCCGCGGGATCGGCGTGCAGCGCCGCAGCGTCCGTACCCTGCTCGAACGCGATCCGCGGGTGATCGAGTTCGGCGACGCTCCCCCTGAAGCCGGCGGCTGGGGAGCGACCTGGGTGCGGCTGCGGTGAGCCCCGCCCCGGCGGCCGGCGCCGGCCCGGCCCGGCCCGGCCGGCTGTCCAGCGTCCTGCGCCGCGGCCGGCGCAAGATCTCGGAGATCCTCTCCCGCACCCGGATCGACCTGGTCTACAGCCGGCGCTACCAGCTCCACCTCTCGGGCGCCGCCTACGATCCGCTGCGCGGCGAGCGCATCCTCGGCTTCCTCGATTCGGCCGGCCTGCTCGGCGAGGTCCACACCCCCGAGCCCGCCTCGTTCCGGCTGCTGCGGCGCGTTCACGACGACGCCTATCTCGAATCGCTCAACCAGCCCGGCGCCCTGTTGAAGATCGTCGGCTGGGAGATCCCCGACGACCAGGCGGACCGCTTCCTCGAAGCGCAGCGCGCGATGGTGGCCGGCACGGTGCTGGCGGCGCACCTGGCGCTGGAGTCCGAGGGCATCGCGGCCAATCTGGGCGGCGGCTTCCACCACGCCTTCGCCGGCCGCGGCGAGCGGTTCTGCGCCCTGAACGACCTCGCCGTGGCGGTCGCCGACCTGCGCTGGCACGGCTCGGAGGAAAAGATCCTGGTGATCGATCTCGACCTCCACGACGGCGATGGCACCCGCGCCCTCTTCGCCGACGACCCGACGGTCCATACCCTGTCGATCCACAACCGCACCAACCGCGAGGCCCGTCCGGACGCGGTCGAGGCCACGCTCGTGGAGCTCAGCGGCCATGCCGGCGATGTTGGCAGCATTGGCGACGGGGCTTATCTTGAGGCGGTGCGGGCGCACGTCCCGGCGGCCCTGGAGCGGTTCCGGCCCGACCTGGTCTTCTATCTCGCCGGCTGCGATCCGGCGGCCGACGACGAGATCGGCGACTGGGAGATCTCGGCGGCCGGGCTGCTGGCCCGCGACCAATTCGTCGCCGCGTGCGTGCGCGAACCGGCCGGCAGCGGCGGCCGCGTCCTGCCCCTGGTAGTCCTCCTGGCGGGAGGCTACGGCCCGAACGCCTGGCGCTACGGCGCCCGCTTCCTGTCGGCCCTCCTCAACCGCGGCGTGGCGCTGGAGCCGCCGACCACCGAGGAGGCGCTGGTGATGCGCTACCGCAGCCTGGCCCGGGGCTACGGCGAGCGCGAGCTGACCGGCGAGCCGCCGGCCACGTCCGACGTGGATGACTGGGGTCTGACTGAGGAGGATGTCGGCGCGGCGCTCGGCGGGCCGCGCCGCCCCCGCCGGCTGCTCGGCTACTACTCGCGCCAGGGGCTGGAGCTCGCCCTGGAGCGCACCGGCTTTCTCGACCGCCTGCGGGCCAAGGGGTTCGAACGGCCGACCATCGATCTGGAACTGGACAACCCGGCCGGCGACACGGTGCGGATCTTCGCCTCGCCGGCGCGCCGCGAGCGGCTGATCGAGCTGCGCCTGCGGATCGACCGCCGGGTGGCGCCGGGGCTCGCCCTGCTGCGCCTCGAATGGCTGCTGCTCCAGAATCCGCGGGCGCAGTTCACCGAGGAGCGCCCGCGCCTGCCCGGCCAGGAGCACCCCGGTCTCGGCATGCTCCAGGAGGCGGTGGCGCTGCTGATCCTGGCCTGCGACCGGCTCCAGCTCGACGGCCTGGTCTTCGTGCCGGCCCACTTCCACACCGCGATCCAGGGTAGGCGCGAGCTGCGCTTCCTGGAGCCCGCCGACGAGGCGCGTTTCCGCGCCCTGGAACGGATCCTTGAGGGGGTCGCGCTGCCGGCCGCCAGCCGCGCCCTGGCCGAGGGACGGATCGTCGACGCGAGGACCGGCGAGCCGTTCGCCTGGCAGCCCGCGCCCATGGTGCTGCCGGTGAGCGAGGCCCTGCGGCAGCGCCTGCAAGGATCAGAGTACGAGCGGCAGGTGGCCGAGGCGGCCGGGCGCTACGACCTGGTCATGAAGACCTGAGGGCGAGCATCCGGCCACCGCTCAGCGAGGCGAGCAGGATGCGGGCGGCGAGAGTCTCCCGCACCACGCCGGCGGACTCGAAGATCGGCAGGATCTCGCGGACCAGGCGCGCGGCCGGCAGGGTGTTGCCGAGGCGGGCCTGCAGATAGGCGAGGTCGAGCGAGACGAGTGCCGCCTCGTAGTTGTTGCCGTGCTCCAGGAAGCCTTCGCGGGCATCCACCAGGCCGTGCGACGCCCCCTCCAGCTCGTCGAGGCCGGCGGCGATCCGCGCCTCCAGCCAGACCCGCCGCAGATCGACCAGCGGCCCGGTGCGCAGCTTGTACAGGGCCTCGCTACGGACCAGCAGCCGGCGCGCCGCCAGGGCCCGCCCGGCATCGGCCAGGCAGGCGATCCGGTTGTGACGCACCGCCAGGGCGAGATAGGGGTCGGAAGAGTCGCTGCTCGCCAGGCGCTCGGCGGCGGCGAGGAGGTGAAGGGCGCCCTCCGGCTCCCCCGCCTCCTTGTGGGTGAGGGCCCAGACCACCACGGAGCGGGCCGCCCGCACAGGCTCGCCGGAGGCCAGGCAGATCGAGGTCGCCCGCCGGGCCAGGTTCACCGCCTCGTCGAACCGGCGCTGGGCGCGGCGCAGCGAGGCCTTGCGGGCCAGCACGTATTCGCGTTCCAGGCGGTCGCCGGTGCCGCGGCGCAGGTGGATCTCGGCGTTGCGGAAGGCCGTTTCGGCGCTCTGCAGGTCCGACGCGGCCCGCCGCGCGTTGCCGAGCACTCCCCAGGTGCGCGCCCGCAGGTCCTCGATCACCCGCGCCCCGGTGAGCACGGGATCGAGCCGGTCGAGCACCTCCAGCGTGAGCTTGGCCCAGTCCTCCGCCGCCTGCCGGTCGCGCACGCTGGTCTCCATGCTCGCCCGCACCATCAGGCGGCAGAGGCCGAAGCTGCGAAACCGCCCGCTGTTGCGCACCATGAGCTCGCGGCGTTGCGGCGGGTTGCGCTCCAGCTCCGCGAACAGCGCCGGGGCCTCGGCCTGCTCCCGGTCGGCCATGTAGATGCGCGGACGCAGGCGGGCCAGAACGTTGTCCACGGCCCGCCCATAATCATCCTCCGGCGAGCGCAGCGGGACGATCCGGCCGGCCGGCGTCTGGCGGGGAGCGGGCTTCTCCTCCACCTCGTCCAGCAGATCCGCGACCGCCCCGCCGGGGGCCAGGCCGACCATGACAGCATGGCAGGAGGGGCAGTCCGCCAAGTGCCGCAGAAGGCGGCGGGAGTGCTCGGGGGGATACAGAGCCAGGTCCCGAAGAACGCACGGCTTGGGGTGTATTTTCGGCATCGGTACGAATCGGGATCGGGAAAAGGCCCCGGGCTCCTCCTCATTAGTGTACGTCTTTCGGCAATTTTGAGGCAGCCCCAGCCTCAGGATCCTGAACCGGTCCAGGCTGCTATGATGGATTTCCCCCTCCGGGATACCCATGGACGGCAACGTCACACTCCCCCTCTGGCTCGCGGTCCTCCTCGTCATCCTCGCCTCGTGGGCCGCCCTCGACCGGCTGCTGGTCCCGAGCGTCCGCTGGTATTTGCGGCGCCGGGTCAACCGCGTCATCGACGAGCTGAACACCCGCCTGCGCCTGGAAATCCCGCCCTTCCACCGCACCCGCCGCCAAGTGCTGATCGACCGCCTGGTCTACGACCCCAAGGTGGTTCAGGCGGTGGACGAGCACGCCCGCGAGACCGGCATGCCGCGCGACGTCGCGCTCGCCCGGGTGGAGCGCTACGCGCGGGAGATCGTCCCCGCCTTTAACGCCTACTTCTATTTCCGCGTCGGGTACTGGATCTCCAAACGGGTGGCGCGCTTCCTCTATCGCGTGCGGCTCGGTTTCTCGGACGAGGCGGGGCTCGCCGCCGTGGCGCCGAGCTCGACCGTGGTCTTCCTGATGAACCACCGCAGCAACATGGACTACGTGCTGGTCGCCTACCTGGCGGCCGACCGCACGGCGCTGTCCTACGCGGTCGGAGAGTGGGCGCGCATCTGGCCGCTGCAGGCGCTGATCCGCGCCACCGGCGCCTACTTCGTGCGGCGCGGGTCGGGCAATCCCCTGTACCGGCGAGTTTTGGAGCGCTATATCCACATGGCGACCGCGGGCGGGGTGACCCAGGCCGTCTATCCGGAAGGGGGGCTGTCGCGGGACGGCCGCCTCCGCCCGGCGAAGCTCGGCCTCCTCGACTACATGCTGCGCGGCTTCGATCCCGCCGGGGAGCGCGACCTGGTGTTCATCCCGGTCGGGATCAACTACGACCGGGTCCTCGAAGACCGCACCCTGCTGCTCGACGCGCCCGCTCCGGCCGGAGGGGAGGGGGCGGGGGAGGCGCGCAAGGGCCCGCTCCAGGCCGCCGCCACCACCTTGCGCTTCGTCCTGCGCAACGTCGGTCTCATGGTGCGCAGCCGCTGGTACCGCTTCGGCTACGCCTGCGTGAACTTCGGCTCGCCCATCTCGATGCGGCGCTACCTGACCGAGCGCGGCCTCGATCTGCGCCCGCTCGACCGGGATCAGCGGTTCGCGCTGATCGACCGCCTGGCGAAGGAGCTGATGGCAGGCATCGGCGAGGTCATCCCGGTGCTGCCGGTCCCGCTGGTCGCTACGGAGCTCGTCCAGGCTTTCGAGGAGGGAGGCGGCGCCCTCTCCGAGCTCGACCTCAAGGCGCGCGTCCACCGCCGGATCGCCGACCTGGAAGAGGCCGGCGCGCACGTCTACGTGCCGCGGCGGGATCAGGACTACGCCGTCGAGGCCGGCCTCCGCGCCCTCACCCTGCGCCATCTCGTGGAGGAGCGGGACGGCCTCTATGCCGCCCGGCCGGAGGAGATCGCGGTCCTGCGCTACTACGCCAATTCGATCGGGCACCTCCAGGCCGGTCCGGCGGCCGGGCGAAACCCCGCCTCCGCAATCGCGTAAACAAGAGCTGTCATGCGGAGGTCCGGGAATCACCCCTTCTGGCAGCAGGCGCAAGGCTTCGTCCGGGAGTACACGGCCGGGTTGAGCCGGCGCGACTTCCAGCGTCTGTTCGAGCGCGACGCGACCGAGGCCTACACGGTCCTGACGCGGGATCACGACCGCTCGGCCGAGCCGCGGAGCGGCTTCCGGCGGCTGCTCTTCCGCGCCCGGATCCTCTTCCTGGGCCTGTCTTACAAGCTGTCGCCGGCCCGCCGCCTGCTCTTCGTTCTGGCTCTGATGTGCTTCTTCCTGGGGGTGACCGGCGGTCCCTCGGTCCGCCAGGTCCGGACCGACGAAGGGGTGAGCATCCGGCTGGAAACCGATTTCTCCCGCTTCTGGTTCGCCTGCAGCACCGGCGCCCTGATCTACCTCCTGGCTCTGGAGCTGGTGGACCGGATCCGGGTGCGCGACGAGCTGGAGGTGGCCCGGGAGCTCCAGGCCGACCTGCTGCCGCACCACATGCCGCCGGTCCCGGGTTACGCCTTCGCCCACTCCTATCGCACGGCCAACGAGGTGGGAGGCGACTACTACGACCTGACCCCGCTCGCCGACGGGCGGGTGGCGGCGGTGGTGGCCGACGCGAGCGGCCACGGCATGGCGGCCGGCCTGGTGATGGCGATCGCCAACGCCACCCTCAAGACCGCCCTCGACCTCGATCCCAGCCCGGAGCGCGTCCTCGCCCTGCTCAACCGGACCCTCTGCCGCACCGGCACCCGGCGCACCTTCCTGAGCGCCTTCTACGCCATCCTCACCCCCGAGACCGGCCAGCTCGAGTACGTCTGCGCCGGCCACCCCTTTCCGCTCCTGCGGCGGGCCGACGGCAGCATCGAGGAGCTGGGCTGCGGCGGCCTGCCGCTCGGCATCCGCGAGCCCCTCCAACTGACGACCCGGACGGCCACCCTGGAGCCGGGCGACCTCCTCCTCTTCTACACCGACGGCCTGGTCGAGGCGATCGATCCGCAGGCCCACGACGCTTTCGGCTTCGAGCGCCTGCGGGCGGTCCTGGAGCTGAACGGCGGCCCGCCGCAGCTCGTCCACGACAGCATCCTCGGCACCTTCGACGGCTACGTCGGGCCGGAGCCGCTGCGCGACGACCTCACCCTGCTGGTGATCGGGCGGCTGCCGGGGCCGGCCGCGGCGCCCGCCGAAACCGGCACGCCAGACGATTTTTCCGCTCTTTCGACTCCTTCCTCCAGTCTGTAAAACCGTCCCGCAGTCTCGCAGTTGGCACACCAGTGCTACTGTTGAGGCAACATCGAACGGCAAACGGGCTTGATAAAGAGACAAAACTGGAGCGTCATTTAGACACTGTGGCCCCTGCCGTCAATTTCGACGGACAGACGCCACCACGGTGAAGGGAGAGGTTATGTTCTGGAGAGGAGGAAATCGGGGGATCCGGCCGCTCGCTCTGGCGGCAATGCTGGTCCTGGGCGCCGTCACCGCCGAGGCCGGCGGTATTGCCGGGGAGACGCAGAGCCTCGATCTCTGGCAGCGCCTGCTGAGCTGGGCCCAGAGCTGGATGCCGGAAGAGGCGCCCACGGTGGTCAATGTCTTCGAAGAGGAGGGCTCCTCGATCGACCCGAACGGGGGCGCGCTGGGTACGGTGGGGAAGATCCTGAGCTCGACTCCTCCCCTGGACGGCGTGGTCCTGAAGTAGCCGGCGAGCCGGGGGCGTCCGCTCCCGGCCGTCTTCTCGGCACAGACCGGCCAGTGGCCGCTTTGTGAGACAATCTTCCACTGTTCATGTGATTTCCCTGTCCCTGGGAGGGATGATGGCTCACTTGACAGACGACGAGGTGGCGGATTTCCTTGCGGGTCTGCTCGGCCCCGCTCAGCGCTCACGGCTGATCCAGCACCTCCTCAAGGGGTGCTCCCTGTGCCGGGGGAAGCTGGTCGGAGCGTTCCCGGAGGTCTCCGGCTCGGCCCAGCTCGACCCGGCCGGCGAGGCGGCGCCACATACCGAGGCGGGTACCGAGGAAGACTACGATCCGGCGATCGACCGCGCCCTGGCCGCCCTCCCCGGCCGCCAGTCGCAGTGGAAGAGCGAGAAGGAGCGGCTTTCCGAGGTCCTCTCGGTCCTCCAGGAAGCGCCCGCCGGCCGCCCCCTCCCTCTCCCCCTCGAGCAGGTCCAGGAATTCCAGGGAAGGCCTCTGGTCGAGGCCCTGCTCCAGCTCAGCTTCGAGGCCCGGTACCGCGATCCGGAGTCCATGAAACGGCTCGCGGCCGAAGCGCAGGCCGCGGCCGACGCCATCCCGGCCGAAGCCTACGAGCCCGGGACGATCTTCGATCTGCGGGCGCGGGCCTGGGCGGAGCTCGCCAACGCGCACCGGGTCAACGACGAGCTGGACGCGGCGGAGACCGCCCTCCTGGAAGCCCGCCGGCTGCGGCGGCAGGGCACGGGCGACCTCCTGCTCCTGGCCCGGGTCGCGGACGTCGAGGCCTCGTTGCGGCGCGGCCAGCGCCGGATCAGCGAGGCCTGCGCACTGCTCGAAGAGATCCACCACCTCTACCTCAGCCTGGGGCAGGACCATCTCGCCGGCCGGGCCCTGATCAGCCGCGGCATCTGCCTGCGCACCGGCGATCAGCCCCAGGTCGCGGTCCAAAGCCTCCAGACCGGGCTCTCCCTGCTCGACGCGGAACGCGACCCGCAGCTTGCGGCGATCGCCCAACAGGCGCTGCTCGACGCCATGGTGGATTGCGGCGAGTTTCGCCGCGCCGCCGAGATCCTGCTGGAGAGCGGCCTGCGGCAGGCCTTCGCCTCCGATCCCCTGAACCTCCTCCGGCTGCGCTGGGTCGAGGGCAAGATCCTCGCCGGTCTCGGCAAGCCCGGGCGGGCCGAGCAGATCCTGCGCACTGTGCGCGGCGAGTTTCGCGACCGGGGTCTGGAGTACGACGCCGCCCTGGCCGGGCTCGATCTCGCGGCGGTCTGGATCCAGCAGGGGAACGCCGCGGAGCTGCGGCTCCTGGCCAAGGACATGCTCGACACCTTCCGGGATCTGCGCATTCATCGCGAGGCGGTCAAGGCGCTGCGGTTCTTCCGGGTGGCCTGCGAGCAGCAGGTGGTGACCGCCCGCATGGTGAGCGGCGTCCGCTCCTTCCTGGTCCGCCTGCAGCACGAGCCCGAGCTCCGTTTCGCGCCCGACCTGGTCGGCTGAGCCCAACCCGAGTGTGACCGGTTCGCGGCCCGGGGTACTTATCCCTCGTGGACCTCGAACAAACCATCCGAGAGCTGGCGCCGCGGCTCCTGCGCTACTGTCTGGGACGCACGGGCGACCGCGACCTGGCCGAGGAGGTGGCGCAGGAGACCCTGGCCGCCCTCGCCCGGCGCTGGCGCCGCTACGGCCCGCCTGAATCACCCGACGCCTTCGCTTTCACGGTGGCCCGCCGCCGGGTCTTTCGTTCCATGGCCCGCCGGCGGCTCTTCGAGCCCCTGCACCTCGTGGCCGAGGGCCACCATCCCGATCCCAATCCCGAGGAGCGCGCCATGCACCGCTCCGACCTGGACCAGACCCTTGCCGCCATCCGGCGCCTCCCCTCCCGCGACCGCGAGGCGCTACTCCTCGTGGTGGCCGGCGGGGTGGGCACCGGCGAAGGCGCCCGTCTCCTCGGCATCTCCGTCTCCGCCCTGAAGATGCGGGTCTCGCGCGCCCGCCAACGACTGATCGAGATCCTGGAGAATCAACATGTCCTCGCCTGAAGACCTCGATCCCCCCGATCCCATTGATCCGATCGATCGGCGGCTGCGGGAGATCCTCGACGCCGAGCCCGGCGCCGCCGACCGGATCGCCCGCCGTGCCCTGGACGCGCCGCCCCGCCGATTCTGGCTCTGGCGCCCCTCGGCGGTCCTGCCGCTCGCCGCGGCGGCCCTGCTCCTCGTCCTCCTGCTGCTCCCCCGCCCTTCGGCCACGCCGAATCCGGCGGCGGGGGCGGCGCTATCCATCACCAATGTCGGCGGCGTCATCGCCGTGCGGGACGCGGCCGGCAACGCCACCATCGTCCACGTCGGAGAACCTGCCGAAGCCCCGTCCGGCGGGCAGATCTTCATTGCCATGGGAGAAGAAGAAAAATGAGATACCTGGGCCGTTTCCTCGCGCTGTCCTGTCTCGCCCTCGCCCCCGCCGCGGTCTGGGCGGAGACGGATCTCGGCGCCAAGATCGCTCTCAAAGTCGAGAAGGCCGATCCGCAGGAAGTCCTCAAGACGTTCGGACAGATCATGAGCGTTCCGGTGGACGTCGACCCGACGCTCCGCCAGCCGGTGAGCATCCGGCTCGAGCAGGTGACCGTGCGGACCGCGCTCAACGCGGTCTGCGAAAGCGTCGGCTGCGATTGGCGGCTGGAAGGGGGGAAGCTCAAGGTGACGGCCCAGCCGAAGGCGCCGGCCGAGCCCTCGAGCCCGCCCAGCCTGGAGAAGCCGATCGACATCAAGATCACGGACGCCAATCTCCGGGAGGTCCTCGCCACCGTGGCCCAGATCCTCAGCTACGACCTGGCGCTGGATCCCGCCATCCAGGGCAAGATCACGCTTTCCATCGAGAACCAGGGCCTGCGGAGCGTCCTCGACACGATCTGCGCCCAGGCCGCCTGCCGCTGGCGGGTGATCGAGGGGAGCCGGACGGTCCTGGAGGTCAAGCCGAAGTAGCGAGCCGCTCGGCGACCTTCCGCAGGTCGGCCACGAGTTGGGCCCGCGCCTCGGCCCGGAGGTCCGGATCCGGCATGCGGAGGATCGCCGACGGATGGAGCGTGGCGGTCGCCCAGGCCGCCCACGGCGTGTCGAAGAACTGGCCGTGGGCGCGCGTGATCCGGATCTGGGGGCCGAGGACCGACTGGGCGGCGGTCGCCCCCAGGCAGACGATCCCCCGCGGCCGGACCAGCGCCAGCTCGGCTTCCAGCCAGGGGCGGCAGGCCCGGACCTCTGTCAGGTTGGGCTTCTGATGAATCCGCCGCTTGCCGCGCGGCTCCCATTTGAAGTGCTTGACCGCGTTGGTCACGAAGACCTCCTCCCGCGCGATCCCCGCCTCGGCCAGGGCCTCGTCCAGCACCTTCCCGGCCGGCCCCACGAAGGGCCGGCCGGCGAGGTCCTCCTGATCGCCGGGCTGTTCGCCGATGAAGAACGCGGCGGCCTGCCGGGGCCCCTCCCCGAGCACCGCCCGGGTCCCGGTCTTGTAGAGGTCGCACGCGGTACACCCCTGCGCCGCCCGCGACAGGCTCGCCAGGGTCGGCCGGACCGGCAGGAAGTCGGTGGCCGGAGGATGGAGAATCTGGAGGTCTCGCGCAGCCATGATTTTTGACTCCTTCGCAGTTGCGGCTCCCTCTCCGGAGCCGTAGATCCGCGATTTGGAGTTCAAAAGATGTGCCAGCGGCCCTGGACAGGCTTTCACTTGCATCAAAATGACTCCTCCCGGAGCTGGCCGAGTTGTTCTGATGCAGGTCAGCGTTGTCCGGCACCCGGACCGCTCTCGCCGGGTGCCCGGCAGGCTTGTCCGGATGCCGAGAACCTTTCGCCGGCACCCGGGAAGAGCTCGCCGGCTGCCGGAAAGACCTCACCGGCCGCCCAGCAACCTTCGCCGGCTCCTCAGAAGGCCTGTTCTGCTGCAAGACAACCTTGCCCGGCTACCGCGCAACCCCTGCCGGGAACCGGGAAAAGGAATTTCGATGCAAAACAACCCTCTCCGGTCTCCGAAATGAGTTGCCTGGGTCCCCGCGAAGTCAAACGAGGTCCCGCGGAGGCAATCGCCATCCCGGACAGGAGATCGCAAGGCGCCGGATCGAAGAGACGCCCGCCCGGCCAACCCTTCCCAGCTCCCGGCGGGACCTTCCCGGCAGCCGGTTGACCTCTCCCCGGCTTTCCTGTCAGTCTCCGCTTCGGGGAGGGCATCATGGGGATTTTCGACACGCTCTCACGCTGGCCCGTTCTGCGGCAAATCCGCGACAGAGACTTCCAGGGACTGGGCGAAACCGCCCGCTCGCCGCGCAGCGCCGGGCTGGCTCCGCGTACCGAGAGGGCGGACCGCGTCGTCCGCTCGGTCTGCCCGTTCTGCGCCGTGGGATGCGGACAGCTCGTGTTCGTCGAGGACGACAAGATCACCGACATCGAGGGGGATCCCGACTCCCCCATCTCCGAAGGCTGCCTCTGTCCGAAGGGGGCCGCCACCTTCCAGCTCGTCACCGGCTCTCACCGCGTCCAGAACGTCCTCTATCGGCGCCCTTACGGAACCGAGTGGGAGGCCGTGCCGCTGGAGTGGGCGATGGAGCGGGTGGCCCAGCGCGTGAAGGAGACCCGCGACGCCGGCTGGGAGGAGGAGGACCCCGAAGGGCACCGGGTCAACCGCACCCTGGACATCGCGAGCCTCGGCGGCGCCACCCTGGACAACGAGGAGAACTACCTCATCAAGAAGCTGTTCTGCTCGCTGGGCATCATCCAGATCGAAAACCAGGCTCGAATATGACACTCCTCGACGGTCCCCGGTCTGGGGACCTCTTTCGGTAGAGGCGGCGCCACGACGTTCCAGCAGGACCTGCAAAACGCGGACTGCATCGTCATCCAGGGCTCCAACATGGCGGAGTGCCACCCGGTGGGTTTCCGCTGGGTCATGGAGGCCAAGAACCGCGGCGCCAAGATCATCCACGTCGATCCGCGCTTCACCCGCACCAGCGCGGTGGCCGACCTGCACGTGCCGCTGCGGGCCGGCAGCGACATCGCCTTCCTCGGCGGGATCGTGCGCTACATCCTGGAGAACGAGCGCTACTTCCGGGAGTATGTGGTCCATTACACCAACGCTCCGGTCCTCGTCTCGGAGGATTTTCGGGACACCGACGACCTCGACGGCCTGTTCAGCGGCTGGGACGCGGAACAGGGTCAGTACGATCCGAAATCCTGGCAATATGAAGGAGCGGAGGTCTCGCCGTCGGCCGAGCAGCGGGAGATGTTCACCGGCGAGCCCTACTCCGAGCGCGGCACGCGCCACGCGGGCGAGCGTTTCGACGACACGCTCCAACACCCGCGCTGCGTCTTCCAGGTCCTGCGCCGGCATTTCTCGCGCTACACCCCCGAGGTGGTGGAAGAGGTCTGCGGCGTATCGACCGATCAATTCCTCAAAGTCGCCGAGACGCTGTGCGCCAACTCCGGCCGGGAGCGCACCTCGGCGTTCTGTTACGCGGTGGGCTGGACCCAGCATTCCGTAGGGGTTCAATACATCCGCACCGCCGCGATCATTCAATTATTGCTGGGCAACATCGGCCGCCCGGGAGGCGGCATCATGGCCCTGCGCGGCCATGCCTCGATCCAGGGCTCGACCGATATTCCAACCCTTTACAACCTGCTGCCCGGCTATCTTTCGATGCCCAAGGCGCGCTACGACACGGACTTCGACGCCTACGTCCGCAACAACCA
Source organism: Thermoanaerobaculia bacterium (assembly GCA_036263295.1). Lineage (GTDB taxonomy): Bacteria > Acidobacteriota > Thermoanaerobaculia > Multivoradales > UBA5704 > DATAHG01. The sequence goes on from DATAHG010000694.1 coordinate 20,785, forward strand.
GGCGGCCGCGGGCTGGTGGACCGAATTCCCGAAGTACATCGTCTCGCTTCTCAAGGCGTGGTACGGCGACGCGGCGCGCGCCGAAAACGGCTGGGCCTACGATTACCTGCCACTCATCAGCGGCGATCACTCCCACATGACGACCGTCTCGGCCATGGCGGACGGCGCGGTCAAAGGCTATTTCATGCTAGGGGAGAACCCGACCGTGGGCTCGATGCACGGCGCCTTGCACCGCAAGGGGATGCGCGAGCTCGACTGGCTGGTGGTGCGCGATTTCGCCGTCACCGAGACCGCCGACTTCTGGCGCGACGCGCCGGAGATCGAGCGCGGCGAGGCGCGCACCGAGGACATCAAGACCGAGGTCTTCTTCTTCCCCTGCGCCGCCCACACGGAGAAGGACGGCACCTTCACCAACACGCAGCGCCTTCTGCAGTGGCATCACAAGGCCGTGGAGCCGCCGGGCGACTGCCGCAGCGAGCTGCATTTTATTTATCACCTCGGCCTGCGCCTCAAGGAGCTTTACGCCGGCTCGACCGCGGTCAAGGACCGGCCGATCCACGACCTCACCTGGGACTATCCGACCGGCGGCCCGCACGCGGAGCCGGACGCCGAGGCCGTGCTGGCCGAGATCAACGGTTTCCGCGTAGAGAACCGAGCGCCGGTCGCCGGCTTCGTGGACCTGCAGGCCGACGGCTCGACCGCCTGCGGCTGCTGGATCTACAGCGGCGCGTACAAGGACGGCGCCAATCAGACTTCGCGCAGAAAGCCACGCACGGAGCAGTCCTGGGTCGCTCCCGAATGGGGCTGGGCCTGGCCCGCCAACCGCCGCATCCTTTACAACCGCGCGTCCGCCGACCCTGAAGGCAAACCGTGGTCCGAACGCAAAAGCTATGTCTGGTGGGACGCGGAGAAAAAACGCTGGGCGGGTCACGACGTGGCGGACTTCCCGGCCGACCGGCCGCCATCCTACCGGCCGCCCGAAGGGGCGCGCGGTCTCGAAACCATTTCAGGAACTTCCCCTTTTATCCTGCAAGCGGACGGGCGAGGCTGGCTCTATGCCGCCAACGGCCTGCTGGACGGGCCTCTGCCGACCCATTACGAGCCGAACGAATCGCCGATCCAGAACCCGCTCTACGGCCAGCAGTGCAACCCGGTGCGGCTGGAGTGGAAACGGCGCGACAACCCGTACCACCGGGCGTGGAAAGACCCGCGTTTCCCGTTCGTGCTGACTACCTATCGGCTGACCGAGCACCACACGGCCGGCGCCATGTCGCGCTGGCTCTCGTGGCTCTCCGAATTGCAGCCCGAGATGTTCTGCGAGGTCTCGCCCGAGCTGGCGCAAGAGCGCGGGCTGGAGAACGGCGGCTGGGCCACGATCACCACGGCGCGCGGCGAGATCGAGGCGCGCGTGCTGGTGACCGAACGGGTGCCGGCGATGAAGATCGGCAAGCAACGGCTCCTCCAGGTCGGCCTGCCCTACCATTGGGGATCGAAAGGGCGCTCGCGCGGCGACGCCGCCAACGAGCTGATCGGTTTCGTGGCCGATCCGAACGTGTCGATCCAGGAGTCCAAGGCGCTCACCTGCGACATCGTCGCGGGCCGGCGCAGCCGGGGGCGGCGCATCGTCACCAGCGGCCCGCTGGTCCCTTCCACGCCGGACGCGCCGGGCCTGGAAGGCGGGCGCGACCTGCCGGAGGTGGGCGTCCGCGAGCCGGGCCGGCACGGCGTCTCGTCGTCTCACACGCAGCAGAACGAGGAGAGCTGAATGGGGGCGGTCGGCTTTTTCACGGACACCACGATCTGCATTGGATGCAAGGCCTGCGAAGTGGCCTGCAAAGAGTGGAATCAGCTCCCGGACGACGGTCTTCTGTTCACCGGCATGTCGTACGACAACACGGGCGACCTGGGCGCCTCGACGTGGCGTCACGTCTCGTTCATCGAGCGGCCGGTGCCTCTCACCGGACAAGAGACCGGCCTAGGCAATTTCTCATGGCTCCTGATGTCCGACGTCTGCAAGCACTGCCAGCGCGCGGGCTGTCTGGAGGCCTGTCCGACCGGCGCCATCATCCGCACCGAGTTCGATTCGGTTTATGTCCAGCCCGACATCTGCAACGGCTGCGGATACTGCGTGGTCTCCTGCCCGTTCGGCGTGATCGATCGGCGCGAGGACGACGGCCGGGCCTGGAAATGCACGCTCTGCTACGACCGCCTGAAGGGGGACATGACGCCCGCCTGCGCCAAGGCCTGCCCCACCGATTCGATCGTTTTCGGCGACCTCGACGAGCTCAGGGTGAAGGCGCGGGACCGGGTCGAACGCCTGCACCGTCACGGCGTGACCGAGGCCTATCTGTATGGCGCGGACGAGGCCAGCCAGCCCGGCACCGGCGGGCTCAACGCCTTCTTTCTGCTGGTCGACAAACCGGAGGCCTACAACCTGCCGCCGGACCCGGTGGCGCCGGCGCGCAAGTCCGGCTCGGCCTGGGCCGCCATGACGGTGTCGGTCCTGGGCATGGCCGCGGTGGCGCTGGGAGCGGTCCTGTCGAGCCGCCGCGGAGCGCGCGGGGAGGCGGAAGCTTGAGCCCCGACGGACGGTACATCTCGCCGCAGCTCGGCACCTTGTCCGGCGAGGGCTCGGGGCAACGAATCGATCAAACGACGGCAGCCTATCCGTCGAGCTCCGCGGTCTGGAGCGAGCGCCCCTCGCGTTCTTTCGAAAGCGACGAGCCGACTTATTACGATCGTCCTGTTCTAAAGGAAGCGGTTTGGATCTGGTCGGTGCCGGCCTACTTCTATGTCGGCGGCACCGCCGGAGCCGCGGCGGTGCTGGCCGCGTCGGCCCAAGCGTTGGGGCGCGGCGAGCTGGACGGACTGGTCCGCAGTTGCCGTTGGGTGGCCGCGATCGGCGGCGCGGTGGGAACGGTTTTTCTGATCCATGACCTCGGACGTCCCGAGCGCTTCCTGCACATGCTGCGAGTGTTCCGGCCGACCTCGGCGATGAGCGTCGGCTCGTGGGTGTTGGCGGGAGCGGCTTCGGCGACGATGGCATCGGCGCTTCTCTCCGGCCAGGAAGGCGCGCTCGGTCGTCTGGGCGACGCGGCGGGCTACAGCGCCGCGCTTCTCGGCATGCCTCTCGCGGGCTACACGGCGGTGCTGCTCTCCAGCACGGCCGTCCCGCTCTGGCAGGTGTCCCGGCACAGCCTGCCGCCGCTCTTCATCGGCTCCGCCATGTCAGGGCTCGCCTCTCTTTTCGGGCTTCTCCCGGTCGAGCTCAGCGCCCGCGAAGAGCGGACGGTTCACCGCTTTGGCGTCGCCGCTAAATTGATCGATCTGGCGGCGATGGCCGCGGTCGAGACTAAGGCGGCGCAGGTCGAGACCGTCGCGAAGCCTTTGCGGCAAGGCGTTTCCGGCGCGCTGTGGAAAGCCGCGAAGGCGCTGACCGCGGCGAGTCTGGCGCTCTCTCTCCTGCCTGGAAAGTCCGGCCTGCGGCGCAAAGCGGTCGGCGTCTTCGGCACCGCGGGGGCGCTGGCTTTGCGATTCGCGGTGTTCCATGCAGGCAAGGCTTCGGCGCGCGATCCCCGCGCCACCTTCCGCCAGCAGCATTCGTCATAAGCGAACCTGAATCGAAACCCATTTTAAACAAATTGGCGAATCCGCATGGGTTCGCATGGCAATTCTTTTGTTCTCAGAGTGTCCCGGTTGATGGTAGCCTGCGCACTTCTAGTCTGAAACCGATTAACACGGTTGATCTTCTAAAATGGTTAATCCGCGGTTGCCGGGCCTCAAACCTGGTCAATCGCATCTAATGAGGGGGGAATTAAAATGAATCGTTCCACGCGTAATTTCGTCGTCGCCACTGTCTTCTCCGTCGCACTCTGCTCCATCTCCACCGCTGAAGCGGGCTCCTTCCGGACCGTCGCGATCGACGGCGGGACGAGCTGGTTCGATCAGGCCTGGACCTGGCTGAGCGATCTCGTGCTCGGTAGCGATCAGGAGACGCTGTCCTTCCAGGCGGCGACCGGCGAAGGCAAGATCACAGTCTCGGGTGGCACCGGCGGCATGGCCACCAATAGCACCGGGTCCTGCATCGATCCCATGGGCAACCCGGTGCCCTGCATCCAGTGGTAGAGCGCTAGCGAGGGGCGGCGAAAGCCGCCCCTCCTGCTTTAGCCCCAAAAAACTCAGATCCGTAATGCCGAGGACCGACTCCAATGAGCCGGAAACGCCCAACGTGTGTTCCGAGCCCGCCCCGCGAGGCGGCGGACCTCGGCGCCAAACTGGCCCTTCTCTCCTCGAGAGGAGATGGCCAACCCCGGCCGGGTGAGGGAGGGGAGCCCAATTCCCGGCCCCGGGGGCCGCCTCCAAGCCGCAACCTTCTTTACGCAGATCCGAATGTCACGCTTTGTCTCAGCCCGTACACTTAGGTCTTAGCCAGGCGTACGGTAACTGAGGTTCTTTGAATCAGGGCGGCACGACCGCCAAGTGTGGCTGTGCACGGCCCGTCTGTCCTTGATTAGGAGGGTGCCGATGACCCGCTTGGTTGCATTCGCGAAAGCGCTTGCCTTAGCCTCAGTGATCCTGGTAGCCCCGGTTGTCAGCGCGGGGCCTGTTGAAAATTCTGATTCGGCTCCGGTGGTCGGCTGGAGCTGGCTCGACTCGGCCCTCGATGGGGTGGGTCGGTGGTTCGTTGGAGTCCTGGGTGTCGATCCGTCATCTCAGAGCCTTGAGAGAGCGGTCGGCAACGAGGAGACCGGGGGCGAGAACTGGTCGACCGGGTCGTGTATCGACCCCATGGGCATCCCGGTGCCTTGCAACGATCCGCAAGGGTAGGCAAATGTTCTGGCCGGCTCTCCGCTCGACGAGGGAGAGCCGGCGGTAAAGTTGTGTGATGATCTGTTTAGGTCTCAGGAGGGCTTGGTATGTGGAAAGACCACCCTAGCGCCGAGGACCTGGAGGGCTTTCTGTACAAGGCCTCCGGATCCGGGGCGGCCGTGCGCAATGCGAGGGTCATGCGCCATCTGCTGGCCGAGTGCACGGCCTGCTGGCAGCGCCTGACCGCGATGGGATGGGAGGAGAGGCGCCTCGCACGCCTCCTTCAGGTGCCGGCTGAGCGGGATGAGCCGGTCGGCGCGAGCGAGAGTTACGACTACAGTGCGGCGTTCTCCGGAGCCGAACGGGCTCTGGATGCCTTCCTGGCGATCGGGCGGCCCCTCGTACAGCCGGTCGAGTCCCTGATCGCCGAGTTGGCGGCCCTGCAGGTGGATGAGCAGATGCGGCTGGTGTCCGAGGACAGCCGGTTCGCTCACCCGGAGGTGGTCCGTTCCCTGGTGGACCGTAGCCATGCCGCCCGCTACGAGGATCCAGGCCTGATGCTCCACCTCGCCCGGCTGGCGCAGCTTGCCGCCGATGCCTGCTCGCAAGAAACGGCGGGGAGCTCCCGGCGGCTGGCGGATGTCCGCGCCCGCGCCTGGGGCCTCTACGGCAACTCGCTGCGTGTCTGCGGCCGGCTGCCCGAAGCGGAAGAAGCCCTCACCGCGGCTCTGCGTTACCGTGCCGAGGGGACCGGCGATCCGCCGCTGCGGGCGAGGCTGCTCGAGTACACGGTCTCGTTGCACATGTTCCAGCGGCGCTTCGAGAGCGCCATCGAGATGGCCGAGGAGGCGGGGCAGGTCTACCGCGATCTCGGCGAGGATCACTCGCTGGCGAGCACCATGGTCCAGAAGGCGATCGCCTCGTTGTACGCCGGCGATCCGGACAGCGCAGCCCTCACCCTCAACCGGGCGATCCCTCTCATCGATCACGAGGAGGACCCGCACCTGTTGCTGGCGGCCTGCCACAACCTGGTCCGCTGCTACATCGATCTGGACCGGCCGGAGCAGGCGTTGTCCCTCTACTTCGAGGCGCGGGAGCTCTATCAGGAGTTCTCCGACGCCCTGATCCTCCTGCGCGCCGGTTGGCAGGAAGGCCAGCTCCTGCGGGACCTCGGCCATCTGCACGCCGCGGAAGCCGCGCTCTTGAAGGCCCGCAAGGGCTTCCTGGAGCGGGGCCTCTCGTATGAGGCCGCGGTGGTGTCGCTCGACCTGACCGCCGTCTACGTCAAGCTCGGTCTGGTCGAGGAGCTCCGGCAGACGGTGTCCGAGACGGTGCCGATCTTCCGCGCCCTGCGGGTCGGCAGAGAGGCTCTGGCTTCGCTGCTCCAACTCCAACAGGTCGCCGACCAGGAGCACCAGGCCCTCGGCCTGATCCGCTTCCTGACGGCCCGGCTGGAGCGCCTTTCGAGCCAGCGGGCTCACCAGTAACCGGGGTCGTCCACCCGGGGTAGACCCCAGCGCGACGGCGGCCGAGTGCCGCCGCCGCGCGTCTGCTTTTCCAGCCGCCCTCCCCCTCCGTCCCGCTTTGTGGCGCGCTTCGCACCACACTTCATGAGCAAGGTCCTAATTTGTCGTGAACTCGTGGCCAGGGATCCGTCCCGCTTTGGGACCGTCCCCCCACTTTCTTATCGGAGGATGCCTCATGATCCGCGCATTTGCCCGTGTCGGCTTCACGGCCGCAACCGCACTGACTCTGCTGATGTCGAGTGTTCCTCCTGCTGACGCCCGTGGACTCGATCTCCAGGCCCAGGGCCCGGCCGCGCTCGTGGAAAACTGGTTGGGGGAGGCCCTCGACTGGCTCGACCGGCTCTTCTCGCCCGGCGAGGAAGCACCCGGATCGCCGGTCGAGTCGGCCACCGCCGATCTCGGAGGGCCGACCGGGCCTTGCATCGATCCCCAGGGGAGCTGGATAGAATCGAGCTGCCGGTGACGGAAAACAGGGGCGGCCAGGAGCCGCCCCTTGTTGTTTATTCTGATTTGTTGTAATTCGCGGGGGAACCGCAATGTTGCAAGATCATCCCACGGCCGATCAGCTCGACACCTTCCTGAGAGCCGGCGCCAGGCCCGCCGACCTTTCGATCACCCGCATCGTGACACGGCACCTGCTGGCCGACTGCGCGGTCTGCCGGAGCCAGCTCGCTTCGATCGGATGGCCCGCCTCTCGCCTGGACCGCCTGCTCCACCTCTCCGGCGGCAGTCTGGTGGATGATAAGAAAACCTTTCATTCACAACCCGATTACCAGCGCGCCTTCGCGAAAGTCGAAGAGTGCGTCGCCGCGCTCCTCCCTTCCAGTCAACCGCCTTCGTTGCCGCCGGAGATTCTGCTCGACGAGTTGGAGAGGCTCCCGACCGCAGAGCGCCTGCGGGAGGTCGCGACCGAGCGCTTCGCGCAGCCGTCGATGATCCGGTATCTGACGCAGCGCAGCCACGCCTTGCGCTACGAGGACACCGCCAAGATGCTGCATTTCGCCGAGCTGGCGCGCAACGCGGCGGAAGCCTGCAGCGAAGCCGCCGCCGGCAGCGTCCGGTTGCGGGCCGATCTGCGCGCCGAAGGCTGGCGCCAGCTCGGAAACTCCTTCCGGATCTGCGGCCAGCTCCCCGAGGCCGAGCGCGCTCTGGATCAGGCGCGAAGCTACTGCGATCAGGGGACGGGAGATCCGCTCTTGCGCGCCTGGCTGCTGGAGCAACGCGCTTCGCTCGACGTTTTCCAGCGCCGCTTTGACGAGGCGATCGAGCTGGCCAGCGAGGCGGGAAGGATCTACCGGCAGCTTGGCGAGCTTCACAACGTCGCCAGCACGATGGTGCAGAAAGCGATCGCTCTGCTGTACTCCGGAAAGCCGGCGGCGGCGGTCGACACCCTGAACCGCGCCGTTCCGCTGATCGACCGGGAGAAAGACCCGTATCTCCTCCTGGCGGCCTGCCACAACCTGGTCTTGTCGTATCTCGACCTCGGCCACCCGTCGCAGGCCCTGGCGCTCTATTTCGAGGCGAAGGAGCTCTACCGGGAGTTCCAGGACGCGCTGATCCTTCTCCGCATGGCCTGGCAGGAGGGGCGGCTGCTGCGCGACCTGGGATTTCTCAAGGGGGCCGAGCAGGCCCTGCTGCAGGCCCGTGAGGGCTTCCTGGAGCGCGATCTCGCCTACGAGGTCGCCGTGGTCTCGCTCGATCTGACCGCGGTGTACGTGCGGCTCGGGAAGGTCGATCAGGTGGGCCGGACGGTGGCGGAGACGCTGCCGATCTTCCGCGCCCTCCGCGTCGGCCGGGAGACTCTCGCGGCTCTGCTGCAGCTCCAGAAGATGGCGGATCGGGAGCAGGAGGCCTTGAGCCTGATTCAGCTCCTGACCCAACGCCTGGAGCAGCTCTCGAAGCCGGCCAAATCGGGCGACAAGCCGGGCGACAGCTAGCGGCGGAGCTTCGGGCCCCGGTCCGGTCCGATCGGAGGCCTCGACGGCGGGCCATCCGGCAGCCCCTGAGCCTCCCGTCCTTTCTTCCACGCGAAACGCCGCGCCACGGCCTCTCGCACGACGCGGCGGCTCTCTTCGAAGCGGCGGTCCAGCATGCGCTGGCGGAAGCCGTCGGCGCCGTTGCCGTTGCTCTCTTCTTCGAGATCGATCGCGCTCTCGTCGCCGAAACCGTAGAGGCCGGCGAAGAACTCCCCCGGGCTGACCTTCAGGCTCGGCAGGACCTCCAGAAGCTCGTCGAATCCCAGGCGCTCCCTCCCCTCCAACAGATCTTCCAGCCGCCCCGGCGGCCAGCCGAGACGCCCTTCCACGGCCGCCGCCGAGACCTCTCTCTGGACCATCAGCTCGCGGAGGAGGCCCGCGATGCGGCGCTCTTCAGAATGTATTGGCATGCTTTTAAATCCTACACCATTCGGATTGCAGGAGTGCCCCGGACCTGCTCGCCTCTGTCGTTGCTCCGCCATCCTATGGAACCGCAGGGCGGGCCGCAAGCCAAACGTGATGGCACCCTCCTTGCTTGAGAACGGGATCGCAGGTCTGCACTGGGAGGCCGCGCGATCCCGCATGAATCGAAAAAAGAAACTGAAGAGCTGGCGGCAGCTGCTGAGCGACGTTTTCATGAGCTGGAGCCGCCACGGCGCCTCTGCGCAAAGCGCCGCCCTTGCCTTCTATACGATCTTCTCTCTGGCCCCCGTCCTGATCGTCGTCATCGCGCTGGCCGGTGCCATCTTCGGCGAGGAGGCGGTCCGCGGCCAGATCTTCCGGGAGTTCCGGGGGCTGATGGGCGATCAGCCGGCGATGCTGGTCCAGGAGGTCCTCAAGAGCGCCGCCCAGCCCTCTTCCGGCCGGTTCGCGACGACCGTCGGCGTGGTGACGCTGATCTTCGGCGCCACCGCCGTCTTCGGCCAGCTCCAGGATGCCCTCAATCTGCTCTGGGACGTCGCTCCCAAGCCGGGCGCCGTGTTCACGACGCTGCTGCGCAAACGGCTCCTGTCTTTCACGCTGGTCCTCGCCATCGGTTTTCTCCTGATGGTCTCCCTGATCCTCAGCGCGGCGCTGTCGGCGTTCAGCGAGTACCTCGACCGGCTGCTCGACATCCCCGCCGAGCTCCTGGAGGCCACCAGCTTCGTGCTCAGCTTCTGTCTCATCACCCTGCTGTTCGGGACGATCTACCGCCTGCTGCCGGACATCCGGCTCGCCTGGCGGGACGTCGCTCTCGGCGCGGTGGTGACCTCCCTGCTCTTCGTGATCGGCAAGGCGCTGATCGGTCTCTATCTCAGCCGCACCAGCGTGGCTTCGGCCTATGGCGCTGCCGGCTCTCTCGTGGTGGTTCTGCTTTGGGTCTACTACTCCTCCCTGATCTTCTTCTTCGGCGCCATCTTCACCCGCGTCCACTCCCGTCAATACCGCGAAGCCCGCGCCCAGCCGGAGGAGGGCGCCGTCCGCCTCACCCCCGGCCAGACGCAGGCGAAGGTGGCCGGAGCGGCCCCCCAGTCATGACTCGCCTCCTGCTGCTGGCGGTGGCTGCCGGCCTGGCGGGCCTGCTGCTCGGCCCGGCTCCGGCTCAAGCCGCCGAAAAGGTGCGGGTGGAGATCGACGGCCTGTCGCGGGAGCTCCGCGCCAACGTCCTCGCCAATCTGAGCCTGCAGGAGGCGCGCGGCGACGACGACCTGACCGAGGAGCGCATCCGCCGCCTCCACACCCGGTCGGAGGAGGAGATCGGCCTCGCCCTGCAGCCGTTCGGCTACTACCGCCCCACCGTCCAGGCGACGCTGGAACGCGACGGCGATACCTGGGTGGCGCGCTATGTGGTCGATCCGGGACCGGCCCTCAAGGTGACGACGGAGGACCTGCAGATCCGCGGTCCGGGCTCGACCGATTCGGGCTTTACGGACTTGGCCCGGGACTTCCCGCTCAAGCAGGGGGAGACCCTGTTCCACCCCGACTACGAGGCCGGCAAGGGCGCCCTCACCGAGTACGCCGCCGAGAACGGTTATCTGGACGCGGCGTTCGACACCAACGATATCCGCGTCGATCTCGACCGTTATACGGCCGACGTGGTGCTGCATTTCACCACCGGCCCCCGGTATCTGTTCGGCCCGGTGACGTTCCATCAGAACTTCCTGAATCCCGACCTTCTGCGCGGTTATGTGACGTTCGAGCCGGGCACGCCGCTCAACGTCAACGAGCTGCTCCGCCTGCAGGACGCCCTCTCCGACAGCCCGTATTTCCAGCGTGTCGAGGTGGTGACGCGCCAGGAGCGCGCGGAGGGCTTGCAGGTGCCGATCGACGTCAACCTCACGGCGAGCAAACCGCAGCGCTGGAGCACCGGCCTGGGCTACGGCACCGACACCGGCCCGCGCGGCAGCGTCGGCCTGGAGCTGCGCCGGATCAACCGCCGCGGCCACCGCGGCGAGTCCGAGCTGCGGATCTCCGAGATCGAGAAGAGCTTCCGCGCCAACTACCTGATCCCCGGCCCCTATCCGCGCACCGACGTGCTGACCTTCTCGGTCGGCTATGCCCAGTTCGACCCGGCGAGCAGCGAGAGCGACACGTTCCTGGTCGGGGTCGGCCGCACTCAGGCGCGCGGCAGCTGGCGCGAGGGGTTCTCGCTCAATTTCCAGCGCGAGGAGTTCACCGTCGGCCTCGACTCCGGCACCGCCGAGATGCTGATGCCGCAGGCGAGCTGGTCGCGGGTCAAGGCGGACGACCGCATCTACACCACCCACGGCCAGCGCGTGCAGGTCGATTTCCGGGTGGCCGACGAATCGGTCCTCTCGAATGTCTCGTTCCTGCAGGGCAAGGCCGAGGCGAAGGTGATCCGCAGCTTCGCCGACCGCTTCCGCTTCATTTCGCGCGCCCAGGTCGGCTACACCCAGACCGACCAGTTCCGCGAGCTGCCGCCGAGCATCCGGTTCTTCGCGGGCGGCGACCAGAGCGTGCGCGGCTTCGCCTACGAGGACCTCGGCGAGCGCGACGAGGCCGGCAACGTCATCGGCGGCAAGAGTCTCCTCACCGCCAGCGTCGAGGTCGATTACCGCTTCCTCGAGCGCTGGAAGTTCCTCGAAAAGTGGGGGATCGCCGCCTTCTACGACACGGGCAACGCGTTGAATTCGCTCGGCAGCTCCCTGGAGCAGGGCGCCGGCCTCGGCCTGCGGTGGGTCTCCCCGATCGGGCCGATCCGCGCCGACGTCGCCTTCGCTCTCTCCGAGCCGGGCACCCCGCTGCGTTTCCACTTCACGGTAGGACCTGATCTATGAACCGCCAGCGCGTACGCCGGATCCTTCTCCGCAGCGTCATCGGGCTCGCCGCCCTCGCCCTCATCCTCGCCACCGCCGTCTGGCTCCTGCTCGGCACCCAGGGGGGCACCGAGTGGCTCTTCACCCGCCTCGGCACCCTGATCCCGGGCTCGCTGGAGGTGGCCGAGCTCAAGGGGCCGCTGCGCGGTCCGCTCGACATCCGCGGCCTGGTCTACAAGCGCGACGGCTTCGAGATGCACGTCGATCATCTCCAGCTCGAATGGCGCCTGCGCGAGCTGGCCGAGCGCCGGCTCGACATCCAGAAGCTCTGGGCCGACGGCATCCGCATCGTCCCCGACCCGACGCCGGACGAGACCAAGGAGAGCGGCCCGCTGCCGGACTTGAACCTGCGCTTCAACATCATCGTGCGCGACGCCCGGGTGACCAAGCTGGCGATCGGCGGACCCGGCGAGCCGCCGTTCGTGATCGACCGGATCGACCTCGACACCACGGCGATCCAGAACAACGTGAAGGTCAACCGCCTGGCGGTGCGCGCCCCGCTGTTCGACGCCGACGCCACCGGCACGGTGCGTCCGCAAGGGGACTACCCGGTGGACCTCGACCTGCGCTGGACCGCCCGCCCGCCGGACCTCGCCGCCTTCAACGGCGCCGGCCGGCTGACCGGCACGCTGGAAGAGCTCAAGGTGGCCCAGGAGCTGCGGGCCCCCTTCCCCGCCCGCTTGAACGCGGTGCTCTTCCAGCCGCTCTACAAGCTGCGCTTCGACGGCCGCCTGCGGTTCCAGGACGCCGACCCGCGGCTCGTCCGCGCCGATCTCCCGGCCATCCCGGCGACCGGCGACGTGGCGATCCAGGGCAACCTGGAGGAGTTCACCAGCCAGGGGCAGATCCTCGCCCAGGTGCAGGAAAAGATCCAGGACGTGGCGCTCGGCCAGGTCAGCGCCACCTACCGCCTCGCCCGCAATGCCGGCGATGGAAAGGATCAGTGGAAGATCGAGAAGGCCGAGATCGGCCTGCCCGGCACCCCCACGCGGCTCACCGCCCAGGGGCTGGTGACGATCAAGGGCGAGGAGGTCTCGTTCGCAGGCGACGCGAGCTGGCG
>DATAHG010000695.1:0-8951 GCA_036263295.1 Thermoanaerobaculia bacterium
GGATCTCCAGATGCCTGCTGAGCTGCCAGATCTGTTGCTTGTAGAGATCGCCCAGGGGGTTGAGGGAGCTGGCGTTGTCCCCGAATACCGTGGAGTAGCCGAGCAGGATCTCGGTCTTGTTCGAGGTGCCGAGCACCAGGCCGCCGAGCTTCTTGGCGTGATCGAACAGGATCGTCATGCGCTCCCGCGCCATCTTGTTGCCGCGCCGGCCGGGGTCGGCTTGCGGATCGACAGTGTCGAAATAGGCGTCGATCATCGGCGAGATGTCGATCACCTGGTGCGGGATGCCCAGCCACTCGGCCACGGCCCGGGCGTCGGCCTCGGACTGCGGGTTCGAGGTGCGGTAGGGGAGGAGGAAGGCGTGGACCCGCTCCGGCCCGAGCGCCCGCGCCGCCAGGGTGGCCGACAGGGCCGAGTCGATGCCGCCGGAGAGGCCTAGGACCACCCCGGCCGTGCCCGAGGTCTCGACCGCGTCGCGGATGAAACTGGTGAGCACCTGGACCGCCAGGGGCGCGTGCAGGGCGAGCCGCCCCGCCACCTCCTCGCGGCGGATCATGCGCCCTCCTCCTCGTGATCGTCCTCGTCGGGGCCTTCGATGTCCTGGCGCTCGTCTTCGAGCAGGGGGAGGCGCCAGCGCAGGCGGTCGGCCTCGCGCAGGTCCACCTCTCCGACCAGCAGGTGCTCGTCGAGGAACGGCGCCCTGCCGAGGAGGTCGCCGCCCGGCCGCACGATGTGGCTGCCGCCGGGGTAGAACGCCCCCTCTTCCCAGCCCACGCGGTTGCAGTAGGCCACCCAGCAGGTGCCGAGGAGAGAGGTGGAGCGGGTCAGCATCTCCCAGCTTTCATGATTGGCCGGGACCTCGCCCGAGCCGATCCGTCCCGGGCCGGCCGAGGCCACCACCAGGAGCTTGGCACCCGCCCGCGCCAGGCGACGCGCCAGCTCGGGGTGCCAGAGATCCTCGCAGATCAGCACCCCCACCTTCCCCCAGGGCAGCCGCGCCAGGCCCAGCTTGCGGCCGGGGCGCACGAAGCGGGCGTCCTGAAAGATCCCGTAGGAGGGCAGGTAGAGCTTGCGGTGGACGTGGACCGGCCGTCCCTCGTGGAGGACCACGGCGCTGTTGTAGAGCACGCCGCGCTCGCTCACCTCGACGAAGCCGGCGACCACCGCCATCGAACCGGCCGCCTCCGCCAGGCGGGCCAGAACCGGCGCGTCCGGCCGCAGGGCCACCCGCGGGGTGAGGTGCATCAGCCGGTAGCCCGTCAGCGACATCTCGGGGAAGACCAGGAGATCGACCCCCGCCGCCCGGGCCTGCTCGATCCAGTCGAGATGGCGCTCGGCGTTGGCCTCGACCGAGCCGAGGCGGCTGTCGGTCTGCGCGAGCCCGATTTTCAGAATGGAATCGCCTTGGGCCATGACCGGCCGGATGCTAGCATGCCCCTTCATGGAAGCCGATCTCCGCTGTCTTTCTCTCCGGCTGCTCCTGCTGTGGAGCCTGATCCTGACGGGCCTGCCGGCCAGTGGTTCCGCACAGGGAACCGCCAAGGCTCCGGCCGCTCCCCAGCCCGCGGCGAAGCCGCCGGCCGGCCAGAACGTCCTGCGCGACCGCATCGTCGCCCTGGTGGACGAGGATCCCATCCTTGAGTCGGAGATCGACCGCGCCGTCGTCCTCGGCCAGTACCAGCTGAATCCCGGAGAGACCCAGGACGCCTTCCGGCGGCGAGTGCTGGACGGTCTGGTCAACGACCGTCTCCGCCTGCACCAGATCGACCGCTTCGGGTTCGTCCAGGTGCCGATCGAGGAGGTCCAGAAGAACCTGACCGAGATCCGCAACCGCTACGCGAGCGAGGAGGAGTTCCAGCGCGCCCTCCAGCAGGTCGGCCTGAGCCCGCGGGCGCTGCGCCAGCTCGTGGTGCGCCAGCTCATGGTCCTGACCTTCGTGGAGGAGCGGCTGGGGCCCCGCGTCTTCGTGAGCCTCGAAGACATCAACGAGTACTACCGCAAGACCCTGACGCCCGAAATGCAGCGCCAGGGCCAGGCGGTGCCGCCGATCGATCAGGTCCGCGAGGACATCCGCCTCGTCCTCAAAGAACAGAAGCTCACCCGCGAGCTGGCGTCCTGGACCAAGGAGCTGCGCAACGCGGCCGATGTAAACCTTTATCTCGACCGCTCGACCCGGCCGCTGCCGCCGGTCATCGAGCGGATCGAAAAAAAGGCGGGCGAGAAGCCTCAGAGCTCGAAGTCGAGGTTGTAGACATACCGCCCGCGCTGCACCGCGAGGAGCAGGCTCCCCCGTTCGACGCCGCGCAACACCTCGCGCCCCAGCTCCTCGCCGGAGCCGATCTGCTGGCCGTTGGCGCCGAGGATGACGTCGCCGCTGCGCAGGCCGCGCCGGGCGGCCTCCGAGCCGGCGGCTACCTGTTCGACCGCGAGCCCCTGGCGGCCCTGGCCGGCCGCCCGCACGGTCAGGCCCAGCCCCTGCTCCAGTAGTCGCAGGCCGAGCCCCTGGGGGGGCGAGGCCGCCCGGAGGGTGACCTGGACCGTGCGGTCCTTCCGTTTCACCTCAAGCTGGACCGGGCTCCCCGCGGCCTGGGTATAAAGCGCCGTGGTGACGTCCTCCCGGGCGGTGACCGGCCGCCCGCCGACGCCGGTGATCACGTCCCCTTCGGCGAGGCCGGCCTGGGCGGCGGGAGAGTCGGGATAGACCTTGAACACCAGGGCGCCGCGCCGGGTGTCCACCCCCTGGCGCTGGGCGAGCTGGGGGTCGAGCGTCAACAGGCGGGCGCCGGTCCAGAGCGGCCGCAGCTCGCCGAAGCGCAGGAGGTCGTCCACCACCCGTTTCGCTCGGTCCGCCGGGATCGCGAAGCCGATCCCGTTCGCCCCCTGGATGATCGCGGTGTTGATCCCGATCACGTCGCCGGCCAGATTGACCAGTGGCCCCCCGGAGTTGCCAGGGTTGATCGAGGCGTCGATCTGCAGGAAGTCGGTGAACAGGTGCTCGCCGCGCTCGGAGGGCACGGTGCGGCCGCGGGCCGACAGAACCCCCGTGGTCACCGTGTGGGACAGGCCGAACGGGTTGCCGATCGCCACCACGGTCTCGCCGATCATCAGGTCGGAGCTGCGCCCCAGCGGCACCGCCGGGAGCCCCTTGGCGCTGACGTTGAGGACGGCGAGGTCGGAGTCGCGGTCCGAGCCGATCACCTCGGCTTCGAGCTCGCGGCCGTCCAGGGTGGTGACCACGATCCGCGAGGCCCCCTCGATGACGTGGGCGTTGGTCACCACGACGCCGGAGGCATCGACGATCAGGCCGGAGCCGAGCGACTGAGCCCGCCGGGTCGGGGAAAAGAGCCCGCCAAAGAAGGGATCGACGTCGCGCACGATCGACTCGGCGGCGATGTTGACCACGGCAGGGGAGACCTTCTCCGCCACCACCACGATCGGCGTGCGGCGGGAGCCCTGGGACTGCGCCGCGGCGGGCGCCGCCGCCAGCAGCGGGAGAACGAGGGAAAGCAGGGACAAGACCAGGGTGGGCCCCAGGGGGACCCGGGAGCTTGTAATGGGAAGAAACCGTCTCATCATGGTGCTTAGGATAAGATGTCTCGCCCTCCGTATGGGCTCCAGACGAAAGGAGGTCCCCGATCGTGTCCTTCCGCTCATGCTTCGCGCTCCTCGGCCTGCTGGCGGTCGCTTCCGTCACCGGCGCCCAGGCGGCCGACAAACCGGCGACCGGCGACATCTTCCCCTACAAGGTCCATGAGACCACCCTGGGGAACGGCCTCAAGGTCGTCGCGATCCCTTATGACAGCCCCGGCACCCTGGCCTTTTACCTGGTGGTCCGGACCGGCTCCCGCGACGAGGTGGAGGCGGGCCACACCGGCTTCGCCCACTTCTTCGAGCACATGATGTTCCGCGGCACCGAGAAGTACTCGAAAGAGAAGTACGACGAGACCATGAAGGGTCTCGGTGCCGATTCCAATGCGACGACCGGCAACGACGCCACCATCTATCAGGCGCTCGGCCCCTCCACCGCTCTCGAGAAGCTGATGGACATCGAGTCCGACCGCTTCGCGAACCTCAAGTACAGCGAGGAGGTCTTCCGCATCGAGGCGCAGTCGGTGCTCGGCGAGTACAACAAGAACTACGCCAACCCGATCCTGCCGATGTTCGAGAAGCTGCGGGATCTGGCCTTCCAGAAGCACACCTACAAGCACCTGACCCTCGGTACGCTCGAAGACATCAAGGCGATGCCCACCTATTACGACTACAGCCGTCAGTTCTTCAGCCGGTTCTACCGGCCGGACAACGTGACGCTGCTGGTGGTCGGGGACGTCCAGCCGGACCGCGTCTTCTCGCTCGCCCAGCAGTACTTCGGCGGCTGGAAGAAGGGCTACCAGCCCGCCCAGATCACGCCCGAGCCGCCGCAGACCGAGCGCAAGCAGGCGCACATCGACTGGCCCAACCCGGTCCAGCCGTACATCATGATCGGTTACCACACGCCGGCCTACTCGGCGTCGGCCGACACCGCGGCGCTCAACCTGGTCCAGCAGCTCCTGCTCAGCTCGTCCTCGCCGCTCTACCAGGAGCTGGTGGTCGACAAGCAGTGGGCCACCAGCCTGCAGGGGGGCACGTCGAACAACCGCGATCCCCTGCTCTTCACGATCATCGCCCAGGTGAAGTCGCCCGACCTGGTGCCGAAGGTCAAGGAGGTCATCGACCGCCACATGACCAAGCTCCAGAACGAGCTGGTGGACAACGAGCGGCTCGACCGCATCAAGTCGCATGAGCGCTACAGCTTCGCCCTCGGCCTGACCAGCCCCGAGGCGGTCGCCGCCACGGTCGCCGACGAGCTCGCGCTCACCGCCAAGGTGGAGACGCTGAACCAGTACTTCAGTCAGATCCAGAAGGCGACGCCGCAGGACATCCAGCGCCTCGCCAAGCAGACCTTCCGGCCGCAGAACGAGACCATGGTGACCCTCTGGCACGGCGGAGCCGACGCGGCTCAGGCCGCTCCGGCACAGGGAGGTGCGCGATGAACCGACGCAAGACGGTGGCCGCGGCCCTCGCCCTGGCCCTCGCCGCGTTTTCCGGGACCGGAGCCGCCTTCGCGCAAGATGTTCCGGCCGCGAGCGGCATCGACCTCGTCACCGTGCCCAGCCCGGACTCGCCGCTGGTCTCCATCCGGCTGATGTTCAACGCCGGCTCGATGTATGACCCGAAAGGCAAGGAGGGGCTCGCCGCCCTGACCGCCCTGATGGTGGGCCAGGCGAGCACGCAGCGGCGCACTTACGGCGACCTCACCGAGGCGCTCTATCCCATGGCGGCGAACGTCGCCGTGCTGCCCGACCGCGAGGTCGCGAGCTTCGCCACGACCGTTCACCGCGAGACGCTGGCGAGCTTCACCGGCCTGCTTCAGGAGATGATCCTGCAGCCGGCCTTCTCGGAGAACGACTTCAACCGCAACAAGCAGCAGCTTCAGGCCGCTCTCACCCAGGGCCTGCGCAGCGCGAGCGACGAGCTGCTCGGCCTCGAAGCGATTCAGGACGAGATCTTCCAGGGACACCCCTACGGCCACCCCACGGCGGGCACCGTCCAGGGGCTGCAGAGCATCACGCTCGACGACGTGAAGCGCTTCTACCAGGAGCGCTACACCCAGGCGAACCTGATGCTGGGCGTTGCGGGCGGCTACCCGCAGGGTTACCCGGAGAGCCTGCAGAAGGCCCTTTCGGTTCTGCCCCGCGGCGGCGAGCGCAAGCTCGCGGACCTGCCGCCGGTCCCCAAGACCCAGGGCCGCAACTTCAACCTGATCGACAAGAAGACCAGCTCGGTCGGCATGAACGTCGGCTTCGCGCTGCCGATCAACCGCACCCACCCCGATTTCTACCCGCTGCTGGTGGCCAACAGCTACCTCGGCGAGCACCGCACCTTCTACGGCCGCCTCATGCAGCAGCTCCGCGGCAAGCGCGGCCTCAACTACGGCGACTACTCCTACCTCGAATTCTGGGCGAGCCCGCCGTTCACCGACAACCCGGCTCCCGGGGTGCCGCGGCGGCAGCAGTACTTCTCGTTCTGGATCCGCCCGGTGGTGCCGGCCGATGCCCAGTTCGCCCTGCGCGCCGCCCTCAACGAGCTGCAGCTCCTCCATGACAAGGGGCTGTCCCAGCAGGACTTCGAGCTGACCCGCAACTACCTGGTCAACCGCAAGAGCGCCTGGGTGCAGACCCTGTCCGACCGGCTCGGCTACACGATGGACAGCCGCTACTACGGCATGCCCTACTACATCGACGAGCTGGACAAGCGTCTCAAGGCTCTCACCCTGGACGACGTCAACAAGGCGGTCAAGAAGTACCTGAGCCCGGACAACTTCGAAGCGGTCGTGGTCACCGGGGACGCCCAGCGCCTGAAGGACATCCTCCAGAAGGACGAGCCCAGCCCGAAGACCTATATCAGCGAGGTCGACAAGGACATCCTGGAAGTGGACAAGACGATCCAGTCGCTTAAGGTGAAGCCCACCGCGATCGACATCGTGCCCATCCAGCAGGTGTTCGAGAAGTAGACGGCGCCCCCGGGGCGCTGAGGGAAAGGGGGCCTCCGGGCCCCCTTTTCATTTCAACCTACACGTTGAACCGGAAGTGCGCCACGTCGCCGTCCTGCACCAGGTACTCCTTGCCTTCCAGGCGGAGCAGGGCGGCCTCGCGGCAGGCGGCCATGGTTTTGAGGCGGAGCAGGTCGTCCCACCGCACGATCTCGGCGCGGATGAAACCGCGCTCGATGTCGGAGTGGATCGCCCCCGCCGCCTCGCGCGCCCGGCTGCCGCGGCGGACGGTCCAGGCCCGCACCTCGTCCTCCCCCACGGTGAAGAAGGCGATCAGCCCGAGCAGCTCGTAGCTCACCCGGTTGACCCGATCGAGGCTGGGCTCGGAGAGGCCGAGGTCGGCCAGGAACTCCTTCTGCTCGTCGGCTGAGAGGCCGCCGATCTCCTGCTCGATGGGGGCGCTGACCGTGAGCGCCAGCACCCCGGGGCGCAGCTCGATGCCGAGCTCGGCCGGGGTCTGGGCGATCCGGGCCTCGTCCACGTTCACCACCACCAGCATGGGCTTGGCCGACAGGAGCTGGAACCCGCGCAAGCGGCGCTCGTCGTCGGCGTCCAGCTCGACTTCCCGCAGGGGCTTCTCGGCTTCGAGGGCCGGCAGGATGATCTCGGAGAGCAGGGTCTTCTCGCGCTGCTCCTCGGGGTTGAGCCCGCGCTTCATCGACTTCTCCAGCCGCTCCAGCCGCTTCTCGACCAGGATCTGGTCGGAGAGGATCAGCTCGAGGTCGAGGTTGACGATGTCGCGGGCCGGATTGACGCTCCCTTCCGGATGGAGGATCTCGGGATCCTCGAACGCCCGCACCACATGGACCAGGGCGTCCACCGTCTTGAGCTTGGCGAGGTCGAGGTCCTCGGCGCTCTCCCCCCGCTTCATGCCGGGGATGTCCATATACTGGACCGTGGCCGGCACATAGCGCTTCGGCTTGAACAGATCGCGGAGCTGCTCCAGCCGCGGGTCGCGGACCGTGGCCACTCCGACATTGGTCTGGCCGGAGCTCGCGAACTTGTCCGTCGCCTGCTGCGAGGACGTGAGCGTGTTGAAAAGCGTCGTCTTTCCCGATTTGGGTAAACCAAGAATGCCAAGTTGCACAGGGAGCCCTCCGGATCCACTACGTGGGACCGGGAGGTTACCGTCTGGGGAGGGGGGAGGTCAAATCCGGAAGCTCACCGAGCCCACATCTCCTGCAGCGCGCCGACCGCGAGGCTGAACAGGACGATGCCCCCCAGCGTGCTCAGGATCGGCACGAGCCAGGGCTTCCGGGGATAGGTGGTCCCCCACTGCCGCTTGAGGTGAAGCGTCTGCGGCCTCTGGCAGGCGAAATACCAGAGGAGGATGTAGGGAAGGGAGATCCGTGAAGTCGCCAGGATGGCGAAGGCCAGCGCGAGGACGCTCATCGCCAGCCAGAACAGGGCCAGGCGCGCCATCGAGCGCTCTCCGAGGGAGACCCAGTTCCGCCAGACCAGGGTCGAGCCGAAAACGGGTGTAAGCAGCAGGCTCCAGGCGCCGGCCGCATCCGGGTTCCACAAGGGAGGTGCCGACTCGACCGGGACTGACGGCAGGTCCAGGGCGGCGCCGGGCGTCGCGTAGGGATTGGCGTCCATTTCTCGGATCTCCTTTGGGAAGCTTACCTCCGAAGATGGCGGATCGGGAGAAAAGATTTCACCCGGAGGGGAGCTGCGCTGGGGTAGGATCCGATCCCATGCCGCGCACCAACGACTTCTGCGAATACGTCGTCGATCTGATCTCGCCGCTCGGGCCGGCGCGCTACCGCGCCATGTTCGGCGGCTACGGCATCTATCTCGACGAGCTGTTCGTCGGGATCGTCGCCGACGACCGCCTGTTGCTGCGCGCCGACGAGGTCAACCGCCCCGACTACGAGGCGCGCGGCATCCCGGCCTTCGCGCCCTACAAGGACAAGCCGTCCACCATGCCCTACTACGAGGTGCCGGCGGACATCTTCGAGTCCGAGGACTTCCTGGACTGGGTGGCGCGGTCCCGCGACGCGGCCCGGCGGGCGCCGGCCAAAAAGAGGAAGACGCCGAAAAGTTAGCTGGAACGACTCCCGCTTTCGGTCGGCAGCTTCGTCGCGAGCCAGCCGCTGATGCCGGCCGACATCACCCGCACATCGCTGTACCCCATCTTCTTGGCCCGGCGAGCCGCATTGGGCGCCTTCCTGCACAGCGGATTGGAACAATAAAACACCAGGCTGGAACCTTTGTCCGACGGCAGATCGCCATCGCTGAAGCCGACCGGATCCAGATTCAAGGCGCCGGGGACATGCGCCTCCATCCAACTCTGGCGAGAATTGACGTCGATCGCGGTCACCTGCCGCCTTTCGATCAGTTGATGCAACTCGCCGGGCGA
>DATAHG010000696.1:0-2716 GCA_036263295.1 Thermoanaerobaculia bacterium
TACCTCGGGCTCGACCGGCCAGCCAAAGGGTGTGACGGTCACCCATCGCGGGCTCGGAAACCTGATCGCTTCGGAGCGCCGCACCTTCGGCATCGGGCCGGGGGACCGCGCCCTGCTCTTCGCCTCCTTCAGCTTCGACGCCTCGGTCTACGACATCTTCGCGGCCCTCGGCTGCGGCGCGGCGCTGGTGCTGGCCGGCCGGATGGAGCGGATGCCCGGACCGGGCCTGGTGCGCCTGCTCCAGGAGCAGCGGGTGACCTGGGCGGTGGTGACCCCCTCGGCGCTCGCGGCCGTGCCCGAGGCCGAGCTGCCGGACCTCGCCATCCTCGGCGTCGGCTCCGAGGCCTGCCCGCCCGAGCTGGTGGTGCGCTGGGCGCCGGGGCGGCGCTTCTTCAACCTTTATGGTCCGACCGAGATGACCGTGGTCTGCGTGACCACCGAACATGGGACCGAGCACGGGACCGCGCCGGGGGCACCGCCGATCGGCCGGCCGATCCTCAACTCCCATGCCCTTGTCCTCGACCGCTGGATGGCCCCGGCGCCGCTCGGGTCGGAAGGCGAGCTGTACCTGACCGGACCCGGTCTCGCCCGCGGCTACCTCGGCCGGCCAGACCTCACGGCCGAGCGCTTCCTGCCGGATTCCTGGAGCCCGGCGCCCGGGGGCCGCCTGTACCGCACGGGCGACCGGGTGCGCCTGCGTCCCGACGGCCGCATCGACTACCTGGGCCGCCTCGACCAGCAGGTCAAGGTCCGCGGTTTCCGCATCGAGCTGGGCGAGATCGAGGCGGCGCTCGCCGCCTGCCCCGGCGTGCGCGAGGCCGCGGTCCTGGTCCGCGAGGTCCGCCCGGGCGACCGGCGGCTGACCGGCTATATTGTCAGTGAGACTGTGGGAGAGCCGGAGCTGACCTCCCAGTCCCTGCGGGGCCAACTCGAAAAGCGCCTGCCGGAGCACATGGTGCCGTCCGCCTTCGCCTTCGTCGAGAGCTTCCCGCTCACCCCGAGCCGCAAGCTCGACCGCCGCGCCCTCGCCCGGATCGAGCCCGGCCAGGGCTCCGGAGCAGGCGATCGAACCGATCACGTTTCCCCGCGCACCCCGGTCGAAGAGGTGCTGGCCGGGATCTGGTCGGAGGTGCTGGGGGTCGAACGGGTCGGCGTGAACGACGACTTCTTCGCCCTCTCCGGGCATTCCCTGCTGGCCACTCAAGTGGTGGCGCGGGTCCGCGAGGCGTTCGGAGTCGAGCTGCCGCTACGGCGGCTCTTCGAGCGCGCCACGCTCGGCGAGCTGGCCCAGGAAATCGACAACCTGACCCATCATGGAGCGGCGAGCGCCGCGCACGACATCACGCCGGTGCCGCGCGATCAGCCGCTCCCCGCTAGCTTCTATCAGGAATTCGGCTACAGCCTCGGAAACGTCGCGAAAAACAGCATCCCGCTCTCGCTGCGGGTCCACGGTCGGCTCGACGTGCCGGCGCTGCGCCGCAGCCTCGACGCGCTGGAGGTCCGCCATGAAGCGTTGCGCACCAGCCTGCGCGAGATGGGCGGTGGGCTCTACCTGCGGATCACCCCGCCGGCCGGGGTGCCCCTGCCGCTGATCGATCTCGCCGGGTTGCCGGAAGAGCGGCGCGAGGAGCTCCTCGTCCAGCTCGCGGCCGAGCATGCCGATCACGTATTCGATCTGTCAAACGGACCGCTGTTCATCGCGCAGCTCGTGCGGCTCGCGCCGGAGGATCACGGCCTCTTCCTGAACATCCATCACATCGTTTCGGACGGCTGGTCGATCGCCGTGCTGAATCGCGAGATGACGATCCTCTACAACGCGTTTTCTCATGGACGCTCGTCGCCGCTCGCGCCGCTGCCGATCCAGTTCGCCGATTTCGCTTGGTGGCAGCGCCACATCTATGCCGGCGAGACGCTCGCGGCCCAACTCGCCTGGTGGAGACAGACCCTGGCGGATCCGCCACCGTCGCCGTCCCTGCCGATCGATCTGCCGCGCCGCGCCGCGTTCGGCCCCCGGTCGCATGTCGTCGAGACGGTCGCCGAGACCGAAACGGCCGCCGCCCTGCGCGCCATCGCCCGCGCCTCCGGCTGCTCGCTGTCGATGATCCTGCTCGCGTCCAGCTTCGCGTTGCTGCACGGCTACAACGAGGAGCGGGACATGATCATCAATACCATTTTCGCGGCGCGCAACCGGCCCGAGCTCGCGGGCCTGGTCGGCTTGATGATGAACACCGTGCCGGTGCGGATCGACCTCTCGGGAAACCCGTCCTTCCGAAGCCTGATGCTGCGCGTCCGCGATGCCCTGCTCGCGGCCTACGCCCACCAGGACGTGCCCTTCCCGCGCGTCATGGCCGAGGTCCTGCCGGGCCGCAAGCTGGACCGCAACTCGCTTTCGGCCGTCAACTTCAACATGCTCGGTTTCGAAGAAGCGGCGGCGAGCGTCAGCGCCGGAGAATCCACTGCTCTCCCCGGCGGGCTCACCCTCGACCCCTTCTCGACCGCGCTCGAGGTCGCGAAGCACGAGATCGCCTTCACCTGCCGCGACTACGGCAAGTTCATCCGCTGCCAGCTCCTCGGCGCCGCGGACCTCTTCTCGCCCGCCAGGCTGGCGGAGGTGGGAGCCGACCTGAAAGCGCTCTGGGAGCGCATCGCGGACCAGCCCGACGAGCCGCTCGACCGCCTGCTCGACGGCCTCCGCTGAGCCTGTTCCGTTTCGCCC
>DATAHG010000697.1:0-1792 GCA_036263295.1 Thermoanaerobaculia bacterium
CCCTTGCCGGGGCTTGGTTGGCCCGCCCAGGATACCCACCACCCGTCATTTGCATCAAAACAACCCATCCCAGAGCCCGGCAGAGTTTTTCTGACGCGGAACATCGTTCACCCGCATCAGAACAGCTCTGCCCGGGTACTCGGCAGGTTTGGTTTGCTGCAAAACAACCCTTGTAAGCAACCGAGAAGACCTCGCCGGGTGCCCGGGAAAGGTTTTTCTGCCGCGAATCAGCCCGCGCCAGCTCCCGAGCAGAGCTTTTCTGATGCAAATCAACAGAGATCTGCTGCGGAAGAACGTTGCCCAGGGGCCCGCGAAAGGATTTGTGATGCAAAACAAGGCTTCTGGCCTCCCCGCATCCCTTCTCGCGTGCTGGGAGAAGGCTGCCGGGGCCCTCGCGAAAGCTGCCGGGGCTCTGGCAAGAGCTTCCGGATGCCGGAAAGAGTGTCTGCCCTTCCTGCCAAAGGGCACGAGGTGCCGGATCGATGAGCTGGCCTGCCGGCGCGGTCATTCGCCTTCCGCAAGCTTGAAGTCGAATTTATCCGACGCTGCTCTCGTAGCCCGGGAATTCATTCCCGGTCGGGGGCTCGCTGTGGCGATTTCGGCACCGGCCCCCTCCCCAACCCTCCCCCGCTTCGCGGGAGAGGGCGCCACCACCCTCGCGAAAACCACAAAGTCAGGTGCGCGTCCGTGTGCCACCGTTAGCTGCGCGGTAATCCCCGGGCGATAGAATGCCGTCATGGACCTCACCAGGCTCCTCGCCGTCGCCCGGGGGGACGAGCCGGCCGACCTGTTGCTGCGCAACGCCCGGCTGGTCAACGTCTTCTCCGCCGAGATCTACCGCACCGACATCGCCCTCGCCGGCCCGCTGGTCGCCGGGATCGGGGAGGGCTATGCCGCCCAGCGCACGATCGACCTCGAAGGGCGCTATGTCGCTCCGGGCTTGATCGACGCCCACGTTCACATCGAAAGCTCGATGGTGCGGCCGGCGGAGTTTGCCCGCGCCGTGGTGCCGCACGGGATCACGACGGTGATCACCGACCCCCACGAGATCGCCAACGTGATGGGGCTCGCCGGGATCCGCTTCATGCTGGAAGAAGCTGCGGGAGCGCCGCTCGACATCCGGGTGAACGCCCCGTCGTGCGTGCCGGCGACCCACCTCGAGACCTCGGGGGCGAAGCTCGACGCCGTGGACCTGATCGAGCTGCTCGGCGAGCCGCTCGTCCTCGGCCTCGCCGAGGTGATGAATTTTCCCGGAGTGGTGGCGGGGCGCGAGGAGGTCCTCGCCAAGCTCCGCGCCTTCCGCGGCCGGGTGCTCGACGGCCACTGCCCGGGGCTCGCCGGCCCCGCCCTCAACGCCTATGCCGCCTCGGGCATCAGCTCCGACCACGAGTGCACCACCGCCGAGGAGGCTCTCGCCAAGCTGCGGGCGGGGCTCACCGTCTTCATCCGGGAGGCGAGCAACGCCCGCAACCTGCGCGCCCTGCTCCCCCTGATCTCCCCCGCGAACGAGCGCCGCCTCTGCTTCTGCACCGACGACCGCCAGCCCGAGGACCTGCTCGTCGAGGGCTCGATCGACCACCTGGTGCGCGAGGCGATCGCGGGCGGGGTCGATCCGGTCACGGCGATCCGCCTGGCGACCCTCAATCCGGCCGAGCACTACCGGCTGGACGACCGCGGCGCCGTGGCCCCCGGCCGCCGCGCCGACCTGATGGTCTTCGCGGACCTCGCCGCGCCGCGCGCCGAGCTGGTCTTCCGGGGCGGCGAGCTGGTCGCGCAGGACGGCGAGATGCGC
>DATAHG010000698.1:0-2941 GCA_036263295.1 Thermoanaerobaculia bacterium
CTACCGCGAGCTGCTGAACGAGATCCCGTTCGTCCTGGGCTCCTTCTTCGAGCTCGCCCCGGGCGCCGTCGAGCTGATCCGCTTCCACACCCGGCGCACCGCCGAGGGGATGGCCGGCTTCGTCGCCCGCACCACCGACGAGGGGGAGCTGCGGCTCGCCGACCTCGACGACCTGCGCTCCTACTGCTACGTGGTGGCGGGGATCGTCGGCGAGCTGCTGACCGAGCTGTTTCTGCTCGGCCGCCCCGCCCTGGAGAGCGCCGGGCCGGAGCTGCGCGAGCGCGCCGCCGCCTTCGGCGAAGGGCTCCAGCTCGTCAACATCCTCAAGGACTCGGCCTCCGACGCCACCGAGGGGCGGCGCTACCTCCCCGACGGGGTGGACCGCGCCGAGGTCCTCGCCCTCGCCCGCCGCGACCTCGGAGCCGCGGCCCAGTACGTCTGGGCCCTCCAGCAGGCCGGCGCCGAGCGCGGCGTGGTGGCCTTCAACGCATTGCCCGTGCAGCTCGCCTACGCCACCCTCGACCGTGTCGAGGCGGCCGGCCCCGGCTCGAAGCTGAGCCGCTCCGAGGTCTATTCGATCGTTCAGCGGGTCAACCGCGCCCTGGACCAGGGCGAGCCCGCCGTGTCCCCGTTGCCATTCGAGGTGATTCCCTGATGAAGCTTCCCGATCTCTCTTCCCTGACTCTGTTGACCCTGCTGGGGTGTATCCCCTGGCTTTTCGCCTGCTCGTCGGGCTCGGGCCAGACCCGCCCCGCGTCGCCCGCGACCGGCTCCGCCGCCGCCCAGGCCCCCGCATCCGGCACGGCCGGGACTCCGCCGGCGACCCCGGCCGGTCCGCAGCGCGACGTCCACTCCTTCTCGCACCCGGACGAGGTCCAGGTCGATCACCTGCAGTGGACCGCCACGGTCGATTTCAACCAGCGCAAGCTGATCGGCCGGGCGAGCCTGCGGATCACCAACAAGACCGGCGCCGACCGGCTCTGGCTCGACACCCGCGACCTCGACATCCAGAAAGTCACCCTGGGCAGCGGCGCCAGCGGCAACAACCCGGCCAGCCCGGCCGGCAACACCGAGGCGCTGTTCACCCTCGGCGAGCCGGTCGAGTTCCTCGGGCGGTCGCTCAGCATCCAGATCAAGCCGGACACCCAGTGGGTCCACATCGACTACTCCACCCGGCCGGAAGCCGCCGCCCTGCAGTGGCTCGACCCCGAGCAGACCGCGTCGAAGACCGACCCCTTCCTGCTCACCCAGTCGGAGGCAATCCTCGCCCGCACCTGGATCCCGCTGCAGGACACCCCGGGCGTGCGCTTCACCTATGACGCCACCGTGCGCGTGCCGGCCAAGCTGATGGCCGTGATGAGCGCCGAAAACCCCATGAAGAAGAGCGCCGACGGCGTCTACCGCTTCCGCATGCCGCAGCGCATCCCCTCCTACCTGATGGCGCTCGGGGTGGGCAACCTGGAGTTCCGGCCGCTCGGACCCAACAGCGGCGTCTACGCCGAGCCCAACGTGGTCGAGCAGGCCGCCTGGGAGTTCGCCGACACGCCGAAGATGATCGCCGCGGCCGAGAAGCTCTACGGCCCCTACCGCTGGGGGCGCTACGACCTCCTCGTGCTGCCGCCGAGCTTCCCTTACGGCGGCATGGAGAACCCGCGCCTGACCTTCGTCACGCCGACGGTCCTGGCGCGCGACCGCTCGCTGGTGTCGCTGATCGCCCACGAGCTCGCCCACTCCTGGTCGGGCAACCTGGTGACCAACGCGACCTGGAACGATTTCTGGCTGAACGAGGGCTTCACCGATTATTTCGAGCGCCGCATCATGGAGTCGCTCTACGGCAAGGAGTACGCCGACATGCTGTGGGTGCTCGGCCGCCAGGACTTCGAAACGATCGTGACGGACCTCGGCCCGCAGAGCCCCGACACCCATCTCTTCCAGAACCTCGCCGGCCGCGATCCGGACTTCGGGATGAACGACATCGCCTATGAAAAGGGATCGTTCTTCCTGAAGACCATCGAGCAGGTGGTCGGCCGCGAGCGCTTCGACAAGTTCCTGCGGACCTATTTCGAATCGCATCTGTTCCAGTCGATGGACACCCGCGGGTTCCTCGAATACCTGAACGCCAACCTCCTCAAGGGGGACGAGGCGTCGCGCGTGCAGATCGACGCATGGGTCTTCGGACCGGGCATCCCGGCCAACGCCTACCAGCCGCGCGCCGCAGCCTTCGACAAGGTGGACCAGGTCCTCGCCGCCTACAAGCAGGGGACGGCGCCGGCCCAGCTCGACACCAAGGGGTGGAGCACGCAGCACTGGCTCCACTTCCTGCGCAACCTGCCGCAGCCCCTCGACACGCAGAAGATGACGGACCTCGACCAGGCCTTCCATTTCACGCAGTCGGGCAATTCGGAGATCCTCAACGAGTGGCTGCTGAAGGCGATCGCGAACCGCTACGAGCCGGCCTACCCGGCGCTCGAAAACTTCCTGACCGGCATGGGCCGGCGCAAGTTCCTGCGGCCGCTCTACACCGCGCTCGCCAAGACGCCGGACGGCATGGAGATGGCCCTGCGGATCTATCGCAAGGCCCGCCCCGGCTACCACTCGGTGTCACGCGGCACGGTGGACGAGATCCTGGGGTGGCGGGGGTAAAGGGCCGGGGTTGGTAGCCACACCCAGAGGGGCGGACGGCAAAAGCGTAGGCGAAGGTCCGAATCATGAAACGCCACTCGCCCCGGTAGGGGCGAAGCGTTTGTAGGCCGGGGTTTCAACCCCGGCCGGCGGGCGACACGCCCCCCCTTTGGGCCTCAAAAGCAAAACAGCCCGGCCGCGAAGCCGGGCTGTTTCATTTTACGGCGCGCAAACCCTTACCGCTTCGAAAACTCGGGCTCGGTCTTCTGCACGTCGCCGACCTTGGCGGTCTGGCCCTCGACCTGGGTCCCGGGCTGGC
>DATAHG010000699.1:0-5929 GCA_036263295.1 Thermoanaerobaculia bacterium
CGCCTACCTAGGGCAAGGTGCGGCTCGCCTGCCGGGAGGGGTCACGATACCTTTCCGCGCGCTCCCGTCAAGGATGGTGACAGCACCTTGCCTGATGCCTGAGTCATCTTGACTCGCCGTCGGTGAAGCATCATGATGTCTGGCATGAGGACGACCCTGACACTGGATGACGACATCGCAAGAGAGCTTCAGGAACGGGCACGCCGCCGGGGTGAGAGCTTCAAAGAGGTAGTCAACGAGACTCTACGAAGTGGGCTGAGGGGGAAGAAGCCAAGCTCTCAGTCCCCCCGATTCGAGGTACACGCTAAAGCTTGCGGCTTTCGTAGCGGGGTCGATGTGTTGCGCCTCAATCAACTCAGCGACGAATTGGAGATGGAAGATTTTCAGCGGAAAGTGACGGCAGGTCTGAACCATGATCCTGCCTGATATCAACCTGTTGGTGTATGCCTACAATTCGTCCGCGCCGGGGCACCTGAGGGCCAAAAGTTGGTGGGAGGAATGCCTTTCGGGAGATGGTACCGTGGGGCTGCCATGGGCCGTCCTGCTGGGCTATCTGAGACTCATGACGAGCCGGAATGTCCTGGTGGAGCCTCTGTCCCCGGCAGAGGCGATCGGACACATACGGTCATGGCTAGAGAGGCCCCAGACTCAATTTCTTCTTCCCGGGCCTCGTCATCTGGATCTACTCGACAATCTGCTCCGCACCGCGGGGATCTCGGGGAGCCTCACCACTGACGCCCATCTGGCTGCGCTCGCGATCGAGCATCAGGCTGAGTTGCACTCGAATGACGCCGACTTCTCCAGATTCCCAGGCCTGCGCTGGACGAATCCGCTCCGGTAAATGCTAGCCGAGCACGGGCCTCGAAGGTCCGGATGCTAGGATGTGCCGGCAGTTCCCGTCACGACACCCCAAATCAGAATGGAGGCGCCCATGCGTCATACAGCATCCAGGATCCTTGCGTGCAGCTTCGCCCTGACCCTGCTCCTCGGGAGCGGCACCGACCTCCTCGCGCAAGCGGCGGCCACGGCAGCGCCCCCGGCGGCGCCGGCCACGGCAGCGGCCACGCTCTCCGCCCAGGATCGCGCGAAGGCCATCGATTACCTGAACAAGACCCGTCAGGACTTCCTGGCCTCGATCGCAGGCCTGTCGGAGGCGCAGTGGAAGTTCAAGGCCGCGCCGGACCGGTGGTCGATCGCCGAGGTGGCCGAGCACATCACCATCAGCGAGGAGACCATCCTCGGGCTCGTCACCGACCGGATCCTGAAGGCGCCGCCGGCTCCCGCGGGCGGCGAGACGGTCACCGACGAAAAAGTGATCCAGACCCTCACCGACCGGTCCAGCAAGGTCCAGGCGCCGGAGATGCTGAAGCCCGTGGGCAAATGGGCGAACCAGGCGGAGCTGACCCAGACCTTCGAGCAGCGCCGCGCCAAGACCCTCGACTACGTGAAGACCACCCAGGACGATCTGCGCGGCCACGCCGGCCCGCATCCCCTGCTGGGCACCATCGACGGCTATCAGTGGGTGCTCCTGCTCGCCGCCCACAGCGCCCGCCACACGGCCCAGATCGAAGAGGTCAAGACTGCCCCCGGTTACCCCAAGAGCTGACGCGCGGCCGTGCCTCGGCCAAGGCGCGGCTCGCCCGCCGGGAAGGGGGACAGCCGGAGAACGGAGAATCGGTTAAAATGCTTCTCCAGAACCGTGAGGCACAAAACCTGACGCGCTCACCGAGAAAGGGCGAACCATGAAGAAAGCGAAGAAGATCGGACTGTCCAAGGAGACGCTGGCCCGCATCGACGGGGCTCTGAGCGCCGCGCCGAGCTGGAGCGGCTGCCCGACGATCTCCTGTCTGAGCTGCACCAACGACGCCGGCTGCTGCACGGCCTGAGCGGAAAGACTGCATTTCGAGCGAGAATGAAAAAGGGCGGGCCCAATCCCGCCCTTCCCTCTCCATACTCCAGCCAATCGAACGGTGCAGAGCCCTCTCCCGCGCCACCGGGGGGAAGGCCGGGGAGGTGGCGATGAGGCACGCGCCCCGGAATCGCCCTCGGCAGCCCCGCCCGGGAATGAGATTCCCGGGCTCCAAGGGCAGCGTCGGATGAATCCGACTTCAAAGAATCGGAAAAAAACAGGTAGAACGGCTCACCAGGTCGAGGTACTTGAAACGAAGTCCCGAGAACTTGGGAAAAACAAGCTCACCGGCTCGCCGGGTCGGCTTCCCTTCCCGCGAGTTCTCGAGACTTTGAAAAAAATAAACCGACCGGCTCATCGGGTCTGCGTACTTGAAACGAAGTCCCAAGGCCTTGGCTGGGGTTTCAAGCGGTTTCAACCCCGGACGGCGGAGACCGCGGAGGACCCTCGGAGTCCTCGTCCCCTCCTGCTACACTCCCGCCCATGGAACACAAACGCAATTTCCTTCCCCTGGCTGGACTTGTCGTCTGTGTAGTCGCCTTCCTCAGCTACTTCGTTTTTTTCTACCAGTTCCCGATCACTCGGGACGTCCCCTGGGCGAACTGGCTCCTCTTCGCCCTCGGGCTCGGCCTGGTGATCGCCGGCCTCCGGCGTCCGTATCGGCAGCCGGAGCGCTACCGGGGGCGGGTGATGGGGCCCGTCCTCGGTGTGCTCAGCGCGGTGGTCCTCGGTCTGTTCGTGTTCAGCACCACGATCGGGTCGCGGGAGCTTCCGGCCGCCCAGGGGGCTCCGCAGGTGGGGCAGAAGGCTCCGGATTTCGTCCTGCAGGACCCCGACGGCAAGCCGGTGCGGTTGTATGACCTGCTCGGGTCCGAGGCGGGCGGGGCCGGGGCAGCGTCGTGGGTGGTCCTGGTCTTTTACCGCGGCTACTGGTGACCGTTCTGTAACTCCGAGTTACGGAGTTTCGAAGAGCAGCTTCCCGAGTTCAAGGCGCGTGGCATCCGGCCGGTGGCGGTCAGTGCGGATCCGCCGGAGGCGCTCAAGACGCATCTGGCCCGGACGGGCTGGACTTTTACACTTCTGAGCGATACCAAGGCCGAGGCCCTGCGTCGCTATGACCTGGTCCATCATACGAATGGTCAGGACATCGCCCGGCCGGCCGAATTCCTGATCGATCCGACCGGCACAGTGCGCTGGGTAGATAAAACTGACGATTTCCGGATCCGCACCCGGCCCGAGACGGTGCTCCAGGTCTTCGACCGCCTCAAGGCCGGGGAGCGCTGAGCCCGGCCTTTCCCGCCTCGGCAAGCGGCTCGGGCTTCGCGATCCCGAGCCGCTCGGCCAGCCAGAGGTGCCGGTCGTAGACGGCCTGCTCGTTCAGCTTGTGGCCCGCGTCGTACCACTGGATGGTCTTGGGCTCGCTGCCGGCTTCCTGATAGGCCTTGGCGTCGGCCGGCGCCACCAACTCGTCCTGCCGGCCGTTCTGGAACAACAGGTGGGCCGGGGAGGCGCGGCCGATGAAGCGGATCGATTCGATGGGCTCCATGAGCGCGAGCCAGCTCTCCGCCTGTTCCTTGGGCATGTGGTGGAGCGGGCCGTCCGCGTCATTGGAGCCGTTCACGTGGCTGACCGGGCCGCCGTCTCCGACCACCAGGACATAGGCCGAGATCCGCTTTTCGATTCCAGCGAGGAGCCCCCCGGTGGCGGCGCCGAAGCTGCGGCCGAGATAGCCGAGGCGTTTGGGATCGACGTCCGGCCGCGCCAGGAGGAGATCGACGCCACGGCGCAGGTCGACGATGAGCTGGACGTGGTTGTCGTAGTCCCTGCGGTCGAAGGTCATGGGGCTCGAACCGGCCCCCCGGGAGAAGGGGGCATTGATGAGCAGGGCGACCGTACCCCGCCGCGCCAGGGTCTCGGCTTCGGGAATCATCCGCTCGTAGGTGCCGGGCGCGCCATGCAGGAAGAGCATGCCGGCGAAGGGGCCAGGGCCGTCCGGGACGATCAGGGCCGCCGGCACCCGGCCGCCGCGCGGGCTCGCGTAGGTCAGGGTCTGCAGGGTCACCCCGTCTCTCTTCTCGGTCGATTCCACCTTGATGTCGAGGGAGGCGCGGCTGTCGTAGTCGAAGGCCCGCAGGGCGTCCTGCGCTGGCTCCGAAGACGCCGAGGACGCCGTGGGAGCCGCCGAGCCGCTGCCGCAGGCAGCCAGGAAGGCGAGGAGCAGGAGGGCGAGGGTGCAGGCAGGGCGATCGATTCGGGTCTTCATGCTGCTCATAACGCCCTGGATCGGGAAAAGTTCACGGCGAATCAGGGGGACCTGAGAGTGAAAGGCTGGTCTCAGGAGCCGGGCGGCACTCTATACAGAGAAGAAGCTCAGATTCGCCCTACAGGAGAATTTCATGGACTATCCGATTCATCGTTTCAGGCATAACACCAAGGCGATCGCCGTGGGCAATCCCGGGTGGGAGGAGGCCCGGGAGAGCCACCTGATCGACCTCAAGATCCGGGTGGCGGAGAACGACCGCCTTGTGATCGAGGACACCGGCTTCCAGTTCCTCAATCTTTCATCCTGCTCGTATCTCGGGCTGCACGAGCATCCGGCCCTGATCGAGGGGGCGATCGAGGCCTTGCGCCGGGAGAAGGTGCTGGACGTGCCGATCTCGCGGGTCCGCATCCGCCTGTCGATCCTCGACGAATTCGAGGAGCGGCTGGCCGGCATCCTGCGGGCGCGCTCCATCGCCACGGTGACGGCGACCGCCGCCTCGTCCGCCGTGCTGCCGCTCCTCGCCTCCGGTCATCTCGACAGCGGCGAGCCCCGAGTCATGGTCTTCGACAAGTTCTGCCATTTTTCGATGAACCTGTTGAAGCCGATCTGCGCCGACGAGACGCTGGTCCTCACCGCGCCGCACAACGACGTCAATTACCTCGAGGACGTTTGCAAGAAGCACTCGCGGGTGGCCTACGTGGCCGACGGGGTCTATTCGCTCGGCGGCGCGGCGCCGGTCAAGGAGCTGATGGAGCTGCAGGACCGCTACGGGCTCTTCCTGTTCTTCGACGACTCCCACTCGCTTTCGGTCTGCGGGAAGACCGGCGAGGGGTATGTGCGGTCCCTCATGGGGGACGAGCTCAACCCGTTGACCGTCATCGTGGCTTCCCTTTGCAAGGGTTTCGGCGGCAGCGGCGGCGTCATCATGCTGGGGGCGACCGAGCATGAGGACATCCTCATGCGTTTCGGCGGACCGCTCGCCTGGTCGCAAAAGCTCAATACTGCGGGGATCGGGGCCGGTCTGGCGTCGATCGACATTCACGAGTCGCCGGAGCTGGGCGAGCTGCAGGCCAAGCTGCACCGCAACACGGCCTACTTTGACAGCCAGATCTCGACCGAGCAGAGCGGGGACGAATTCACGATCCGCCTCGTGGTGGTCGGCGACGAGGTCCGGGCTTCGGAGATCTCCGGGGAGGTCTTCCGCCGCGGCTTCTACACCTCGCCGGTGTTCTTCCCCATCGTGCAGCGGGGCAAGGCCGGGCTGCGCGTGATGCTGCGGGCCGACAACCGACTCGAAGACATCCAGGCGTTCTGCTCGATCGTCAAGGAAGCCATCGAGCACTCGGACGAGGCGAAGGCCGCGGCGGAGAGCCTGGCGAGCGTGTCCTGAGCCTGCCATCCTCGGCGGGCGCGATAGACTGCCTCCGGGGCTGGGAGCTGCGGGCCCCCAACCACGGAGGTGAGCCATAAGCGACGATCGAGACCTGAGCATCCTTGCCTTTGCCGGGAGCCTGCGGCGGGCGTCTTACAACCGGTCGCTGGTGCGCGCCGCCCAGGAGGTGGCGCCCGCCGGGATGGCGGTCACCCTTCACGACATCGGTGAGATCCCGCTGTATAACGAGGACGTCGAGCAGGCGGGGGAGCCGGACGCCGTCGCCCGGTTCAAGCAGGCGATCCGGGAGGCGGACGGCCTCCTGATCGCCACTCCCGAGTACAACCACGGCGTGCCGGGCGTGACCAAGAACGCCATCGACTGG
>DATAHG010000700.1:0-2811 GCA_036263295.1 Thermoanaerobaculia bacterium
TCGGCCGAGGCCACGGTGCCGGTCCTGGAGCGGCTGGTGCGGCAGACCGAGAACCGCCTTGGGGTGCTCCTCGGCCGCTTCGGCGGCACGGTGGAGCGCGGCGCCAGCCTGGACGCGCTGGTGACGCCGGAGATCCCGGTCGGCCTGCCGTCGCAGCTCCTGGCCCGCCGGCCGGACGTGCTGTCGGCGGAGGCCCGGCTGGTGGCCGCCAACGCGCGGATCGGCGTCGCCCAGGCGGCGTTCTTTCCGAGCATCTCGCTGACCGGCTACGCGGGCACCGAGAGCAACGAGCTGTCGGGCCTGTTCTCGTCGGGCACGTTCATCTGGCAGGCGGCGACGTCGCTCTTCCAGCCGATCTTCAACGCCGGCCGCAACCGCCGCAACTTCGAGGTGGCGGAGGCCCGGCAGCGTGAGGCGGTGGCCTCCTACACGCAGTCCCTCCAGGTAGCCTTCGCCGAGGTCGAGGACGCCCTGGTCGCCCGCCGTACCGGCGTGGCCGAGCGCGAGGCCCTGGCCCGGCAGGTCGGGGCGCTCTCCCGGGCCCGGCGGCTGGCCGGCATCCGCTACGACGCGGGCGAGTCCTCCTACTTCGAGGTCCTCGACGCCGACCGCACCCTGTTCCAGGCCCAGCTCAACCTGGTGGACGCCCGCCGCGCCGAGCTCGCCGCCTCGGTCGCGCTGCTCAAGGCTCTGGGCGGGGGGTGGGAGGAGGGGAGGGCTCCCGAGGGGGAGACGGCTCCGCCAGCCGCCACGGAGTAACCGCTCGTCGATTTGAGGATCCAGAGTGGCGATTTAACTCAGCCCAGGGGGTTCCCCTGGGCTGTTTTTGTGGAATGCTAGGGGCGTCAGCTCTTTCGGAGAACGCCTATGCCCATGGATTGGGACGCCCCTCACCAAGTCTCTCGTTCCTTGTCCCTGGAGATCGCGCGGACCGGCCACCTGGTCGCGACCAGCTCGATCTCCCGCCCGCCCCAGGTGATTGAGCTGGACGCCCTGCCGGTCCTGATGGCGTTTGCCGGCGGCGCGCCGCCGCGCGCTGTCCTCCAGAAGCTTCAGGCTGATTGGGAGATCGACGAGGGCGGCTTCGCGACCGTGTTCCAGACCCTGGTCCAGCAGGCCTTTCTGGTCCCGGTGGGGACGGGCGACGAGCCGGTCCAGGTGGCGGCCCTGGCTTCGAGCGGGTTCGCCTCGTTGCTCACCCACCAGCGCCTGGTGGCCGACGCCGTCCGGGTCCAGACCTACCAGGCGGCGATCTTCCGCCACTGCGCCGGCCAGTCCGTGGTCGAGATCGGGTGCGGCTCGGGCATCCTGTCAGTTTTCGCCGTCCAGGCCGGAGCTCGGCGGGTGGTCGCGATCGAGGAGAGCGAGATCGCCGCCCTGGCCGAGGAGATGTTCGCGGCCAACGGCGTCGCCGACCGGGTCGAGCTGCGGCGCGCCAACAGCCGGGATGTGGAGATCGACGAGCCGGCCGACCTGATCATCCACGAGATCCTGGGCACCGATCCGTTCGTCGAGGCCCTGCTGCCGTCGATCCTCGATGCCCGGCAGCGCCTGCTGAAGCCCGGCGGGAGGCTCCTGCCTTACCGCGTCGAGGTCGCCTGCTTCGGCATCGAGCTGGAGGACCGCCCCTATCGCGACAAGGCGCGGGTTCTGGCCGAGACGCGGGAGCTGCCGGGCCTCTACGGTGTCGATTTCACCCCCTTCCTGCGTCGTCTCGAAGGGGTTCGCCCTCAGCTCCTGGCGCCGCCGATCGACTTGAGCCCGCCGTTCAGGCCTCGGATCCTCTCTGAAGAGCTGCGCCTGCTCGACCTCGATCTGCGGGATGAAACGCTGGTCGCCGACCGCCAGCTCGGGACCGTTCGCCTGCGAATCCAACAGGAGGGCACGCTCGCCGGGGCCGTGCTCTTCTTCCGGGCCCACCTCGACGAGACGCTGTCCCTCTCGACCTCGCCCTATGCGCCGCCGACGAGTTGGGGCTACGACGTGCGGACCTTCTCGCGCCGCCTCCGGGTCACCCCCGGAATGGAGATTCCCCTGCAACTCAGCGTCGAGAACGTGCTCGGACGGCAGCGGGTGAGCCTGGATCTGGAATAGGGGGGCTTCCCGTGCGCGCGAGACGGTGTAAAATCATCTCGGAAAGCCATGCCGCCGAGGAAGAGCCCCGGTCTCCTCGTCGCTTGTCGGAGAAAGGAAGGTAGGCATGACGGCGATTCCATTTCGCGAACCTGTTTACTACCCGGAATCCGACGGGAGGCCCATGGGCGAGACCGGCTTGCACGGCAGGGAGATCCGGGAGACCGTCCTGTCTCTCGAATCGCGGTACCGCGGCGCCCCCGACATCCTGGTCGGAGGCAACCAGATCTTCTACCCCGTGGAGGGGGATCCCCGGATCTCCTTCGTGCCGGATGTCTACGTGGTCTTCGGGGTCCCCTCGGGCCACCGCCGGATCTACAAGGTCTGGGAGGAGGGGACGGTCCCCAGCTTTGTCCTCGAGATCACGTCGGACAGCACTCGCTGGTATGACCTGGGCAAGAAAAGGGATCTGTATGCTCGCCTCGGCATCGAAGAGCTTTTCCTTTTCGATCCTCTGAACGAGGGGCCGGCCCCGCCCCTTCGTGGTTACCGGCTGGCACGTGGCGCCTACGAGCCGATCGAGCCCGGTCCCGACGGCTCGCTCGAAAGCCGGACCCTGGGCCTGCGTCTTCGCCGCGAAGACAACCGGCTGCGGTTGATCGATGCGGCGAGCGGCGAGCCGCTGCTTTGGAGCGAGGAGAAGGAAGAAGAGCTCGCGCGCCTGCGGCGTGAGTTGGA
>DATAHG010000701.1:0-2661 GCA_036263295.1 Thermoanaerobaculia bacterium
GGCTCGTCCTGCCAACCCTCCACCAGGCCGGAGAGACTCGGGAAAGCCTCCTGGAAGCGCTGGCGCGCCAGGTCCGGCGAGACCGCCTCGACCGATCCGGCCCAGGGCGCGCTGGCCCGGACCTCCGCCGCCAACCGTTGCAGGTCGGCCGGCGGCGCCCCCGGCTTCAGATAAAGCACCACCTTCATCTCGTCGCGCCAGCGCTCGACCGACCGCGAGAGATTCCGGCTGGCCAGCAGGAACGTCCCGCCGAGCAGCAGGCTGACCGTGATGGTCAGCACCGCGAGCAGGCTCACCTTCCAGCTCCGCAGCAGGTTGACCAGCGCCTCGCGGAAGAAATAGGCGACCGCCTGGAAGAAGCTCAAGAGGGGCCCTCCACAGCCTCATCCGCGGGCGGCGCGGGGGGCGTCGGCGGCTCGAAGAGCGAGCCCGTCTCCTCCATGCCGCTCGGGATTCCGGCCGCGGCCGCCGCGGACTCCTCGGGGAGCGGCTCCAGCCGCGGCGGATCCGTCCCCACCAGCTCCTGATCCGCGCCGAGCTGGCCGCGGTCGAGCGTCAGCACCCGCCCGCCGACGCGCCGGATCATGTCGCGGTCGTGCGTGGCGAAGATCACCGTGGTGCCGCGCAGATTGACCTCCAGGAACAGGCGCAGGATCTCCCACGACAGGTCCGGATCGAGGTTGCCGGTCGGCTCGTCGGCGATCAGGATCTCCGGCTCGCCGATCAGCGCGCGGGCGATCGCGACGCGCTGCTGCTCGCCGCCCGACAGCTCCAGCGGAAACGCGTTCAAACGGTGGGCGAGCCCCACCCGGCGCAACGCGTGGTAGGCCATCTGCTTCTGCGAATTGAGACTGTTGCCGAGGATCCGCGGCAGATACGTCACATTTTCGAACACCGTCTTGCGCGGGATCAGCCGGAAATCCTGGAACACCACCCCGATCGTGCGGCGCAGATAGGGGATCTTGCTGCGCGGGATCGACGCCACATTGCGGCCGTTGACCACGATCTGCCCGTCATTTGGGACATCCTCGCGAAAAATCAGCCGCAGCAAAGTCGTCTTGCCGGCGCCGCTCGCCCCGGTCAGAAAGACGAACTGCCCGCGGGGGATGTCGAAGGTGACGTCCTCCAGGGCCGACTGCCCTCCGGGGTAGCGCCGCGTGACGTGGAAGAACTGGATCACGGCGGAGAGTCGGAAGGAGCTCCGGCCACCGGCTCGCGCTCCAGAGCCTGGCGGAGGAGCTGCTGGACGCCCTTGGGCTCGGCGCGCCCGCCGGAACGTTTCATCACCTGGCCGACCAGAAAGCCGAAGACCTGCGCCTTGCCGGACCGGTATTGCGTCACCTGCGCCGGATTCGCCTCGATCACCTCGTCGATCCAGCCTTCGATCTGCGCCGTGTCGCTCACCTGGCCGAGGCCGAGGCGCTCGACCGCGGCGGCCGGCTCCTCGTCCGTGCCCCAGAGCGCCGCGAAGACCTCCTTGGCGGCGCTGCTCGAAAGCTTCCCCTCCTCGACCAGGGCGACGAGGGCGGCGAGGCGGGCCGGCGGCAGCGCCTGATCGATCCCGATCTTCCGCTCCTTGACCTCGCGCAGCACCTCGGTCATCACCCAGTTGGCGATCGCCTTGGGCCCTTTCGGATTGCCCGGGAGCGCCGCGGCGGCGGCCTCGAAATAATCCGCCAGGTCGCGCCCCTGGGAGAGCACGCGGGCGTCCGCCGCCGGCAGCCCATACCGGCTCACGAAGCGGTCGCGCCGCTCCCAGGGCAGCTCCGGCAGCACCGCGCGCACCGCCGCGATCCGCTCCTCGGAAAGGATCAGCGGCGGCAGGTCGGGCTCGGGGAAATAACGGTAATCGTGCGCCTCCTCCTTGCTCCGCATCAGGCGGGTGACCCCGGCGTCGGCGTCGAAGCTCCGCGTCTCCTGGCTCACCTTGCCGCCCGCTTCGATCAGCTCGACCTGCCGTTTGATCTCGAACTCGATCGCCCGGCCGACATTGCGGAAAGAGTTGACGTTCTTGACCTCGGTCTTGGTGCCGAGGCGGGACTCCCCCCGGACGCGCACCGAGACGTTGGCGTCGCAGCGCAGGCTCCCTTCCTCCATGTTTCCGTCGCTCGTCTCCGTATACAGGAGGAGCTGGTGGAGCGTCTGGAGATAGTCCTGCGCTTCGGCGGCCGAGGACATGTCCGGCTGCGAGACGATCTCGACCAGCGGCACGCCGCAGCGGTTGAAATCCACCAGGCTCTGGCCGGGCAGAGCACCGCCGCCGGGCGCCTCGTGCAGCAGCTTGCCGGCGTCCTCCTCCAGGTGGAGGCGCTCGATCCGCACGCTCTTGTCGTGCAGGCCGAGCGGCAGCCGGCCGTCCTCCGCCAGCGGGCGGTCGAACTGGCTGATCTGATACCCCTTGGGCAGATCGGGATAGAAATAATTCTTGCGCGCGAAAACGGAGGCCGGATGGACCGTACAGCCGAGAGCGAGCGCGAGCCGGATGGCGAGATCGACCGCATGGCGGTTGATCACCGGCAGCGTGCCCGGATAACCCAGGCAGACCGGGCAGACGAGCGTATTCGGATCCGCCCCGAAACGGTTCGGGCAGCGGCAGAACATCTTCGATTCCGTGAGGAGCTGGACGTGGACCTCCAGCCCGATGACCGCTTCGTAGTCGTG
>DATAHG010000702.1:0-3134 GCA_036263295.1 Thermoanaerobaculia bacterium
GCGCGGAAGCCCCGGCGCAGTCCCCCTCCCAGGACGACGCCCAGAAGCGCCAGCAGACGATGTGCGAGAAGGCCTGCAGCAACCGCCTCGCGGTCCTCGCCGTACGCCTGCCGGAGATCGCGCCGCGGGCGGCCACGTGGATGCCCGCCGTGGCGCCAGTCCGCCTGCTCCCCCTGCTGGCCGAACCGATCGACCACATCCCTCTCGCCTAGCTCCTCGATTTCGCGCGTGTGATCGCCGTGCCCGGAGCGTCCGCCCGCCCGGGGAAATGTCCATGCTTTCGAGGAGCTGAACCGAATGGCCAGGAGCCTCCGTGATTTCATACGCCTCGGATTCGGGACCGCCGCCGCCGGTCTCGTCGCCCGCACCGCCGGGGCCGCCCCGCAGCACGAGGGGCACACCATGCCCCCGGATATGAAGATGCCGGCTCCCGCGCCGGCTGTGCCCCAGAAGAAGGAGAAGAAGGCCCGTCCCGCCCGCCAGTCGGCAGGCGGCCTCCCCTATGTCCCCGTCGAGGTCCCGGACGTCCCCAAGCTGGAGTGGACGATGGACAACGGGGTCAAAGTCTTCCACCTCATCCCCGAGGTGGTCGACCAGGCGTTCGTGCCCTGGAAGGTCGCCAAGGTCTGGGGGTTCAACGGGTCGAGCCCCGGCCCGACGATCGAAGTGGTCGAGGGAGACCGCGTCCGCATCGTCGTCGAGAACCGCCTGCCCGAGGCCACGACCATGCACTGGCACGGGCTCGAGGTGCCGAACGAGATGGACGGCGTCGAGGGGATCGTGCAGGACTTCATCGCCCCCGGCGGGAAGTTTACCTACGAGTTCACCCTGCACCAGAACGGCACCTTCTTCTACCACTCGCACCGCCCCATGCAGCAGATGATGGGCCTGATCGGCCTGTTCATCGTCCATCCCAGACGGCCCTACGAGCCGCGGGTGGACCGCGACTTCGCCTGGGTGCTCCAGGAGTGGGCGACGCTGCCGAACAACCCGGTGCCCAACTCGATGGCGATGGAGTTCAACTGGCTGACCATGAACGGCAAGGCGGCGCCGGCCACCACGCCGGTGCTGGTCAAGCGGGGCGAGCGGGTACGCTTCCGCTTCGTCAACCTGGGGATGGACCACCACCCGATCCACTTCCACGGCCACACCTGGCAGGTCACCGGCACCGAAGGAGGGCGCATCCCGAAGTCGGCCTGGAAACCGGGCAACACCGAGCTGATCGGGGTAGCCCAGGCGCGGGACCTGGAGTTCATCGCGCACAACCCGGGGGACTGGATGATCCACTGCCACCTCCCCCACCACATGATGAACGCCATGGTCTCGATGGTCGGCCCGATGTCGGAGCCCGCCGGGGGCGGCGTCCCCACGGGCGGCAGCATGAACGAGGGGATGGGGATGATCGGGACCGGCGGCCACGCCCTGCGTGAGGACATGGGTCCGGTCATGGGCCGGACGATCGGTGCCGACTCCCACCAGCAGGTCTCCAGCATGGTCGGCCCGAACAGCCAGCCTTCCGGCCAGGCCATGGAGCACCAGCACGGCGAGCACTCCGGGCATTCGACCGGGCCGGCGCTGGTGGCGCCCGACGCCCGCCAGGTGCCGGGTTATCCCCAGGACATGTTCATGGTGATGGACGAGCCGTTCCGCAAGCCCGAGACCTACGGCCTGCGCCCCTCCTGGACCGGCGCCATGATGGGGATGATGACCCTGTTCCGCGTGCTCAAGCCGGAGATGTTCGACCGGATCATGGAGATGAAGGAGCACGAGGGGGGTGGACGATGAACGG
This sequence comes from Thermoanaerobaculia bacterium, assembly GCA_036263295.1. Taxonomy (GTDB): domain Bacteria; phylum Acidobacteriota; class Thermoanaerobaculia; order Multivoradales; family UBA5704; genus DATAHG01. The sequence goes on from DATAHG010000702.1 coordinate 1,790, forward strand.
CCGATCCGACCGCGCCGCTCTCCTGACCCTCCTGCTGGGACTCGCCGGGCTGGCGCCGGCCGCGGCCCAGCACGAGCACCACACGATGCCGGCTCCGGCCCCGCCGGCCACCCCGGCGACGCCCGCGCCGGGACCGGCCGGACCCGCGCTCACGCCGGGCCCCGCGCCGAACCCCGGCGTGCCGGTCTACTCGCTCGACGACCTGGAGCGCCGGGCCATGGAGAAGAACCCGGCGCTGGCGCTGGCCGACGCGGCGATCCGGGCGGCCGAGGGGCGCCGTCTCCAGGGAGGGCTCCTCCCCAACCCGGTGATCGGGGTCGAAGCCGAGGAGATCCCGATCTCGGGCGAACACGAGGACGACGGCAAGGTTGGCGTCTTCTTCTCCCAGGAGGTGCCGCTCGGGGGGAAGCTGCGCCGCAACCGCGAGCTGCTGGGGCGCGAGGTGGACCAGGCGCGGGTCCGCGCCGAGGCGCAGCGCAACCGGCTGCTCGCCCAGGTGCGGGGGCTGTTCTACCGGACTCTGGCCGCCCAGCACCGGGTCGAGGTGCGGGAGCGCCTGGCCGGGGTGACCCGCGAGGCGGTCGAGATCACGAAGCAGCTCTACAACGTGGGCGCGGCGGACACCGCCGACCAGCTTGCGGTCGAGAACGAGGCGAGCCTGCAGGACGCGGCGCTCTCCGGAGCGCGGATCGACCTCGACGCGCTCTGGGCGGCGCTGCGGTCGGCGGTCGGCGATCCGGCGCTGGCTCCGGGGCGGATCGGCGGCAGCCTGGAAGAGGGGCTGCCGGTCCTCGATCGCGAGGAGCAGCACCGGCAGTGGCTCGCCCAGAGCCCGGCGCTACGGGAAGCCGAGGCCGAGGTGGCGCGGGCCGAGGCGGCCCTGGCGCGGGCCAAGGGGGTGCGCGCTCCCGACCTCGAGATCGAGGGGGGCGTGCTCGACCGGCGCGGCGACGAGCGGCCGGGCGGCCCGGACCTCGGCCGCGAGGGATTCGCGCAGCTCGGCTTCCGGGTGCCGCTGTTCAACCGCAACCAGGGGGGCATCGCGGCGGCCGAGGCCGACCTGGCGCGGGCGCGGCTCTCCGCCGAGGGGGCCCGCCTGGGGCTCGAATCGAGCTTCGCGGCGACCTTCTCGCGCTACCGCCAGGCGGCCGAGCAGTCCCGGACGTACCGGGAGGGCGTGCTGCCCCGCGCCCGCACCGCCTATGAGCAGTACCTCGACCATTACCGGCAGATGACGGCCGCCTACCCGCAAGTCCTCATCGCCCAGCGCTCGCTATTCCAGGCCGAGGAGAGCTACCTCCGCAACCTGGAGCGCGCCTGGGAGGCGGTCATCGGCATCCAGAGC
>DATAHG010000703.1:0-7609 GCA_036263295.1 Thermoanaerobaculia bacterium
CCCGACCACTTGACCGGGTAAGCCTCGGTGAAGTTCCACCACATCGCCTGGTGACCCTGGCGGTCGAGCAGATAGATCGTGCCGTTGCGGCGCTGCACGTTCCCCGTCGTGACCTCCTGGTGCCAGGTCCAGAGCGTCTGGAGGTCGGTCAGACCGCGCTTGAAGACCAGGTTCGACGGATACCGCGTCGGGCCGGGCAGCTTGTGGACGTAATCGTTCTGCCCCCCTTCCTGGTATTCGTGCACCATCGTCTCGACCTGCAACCCGCTCACCTCGGAAAAGGCGCCGATCACCAGGCCCTCGATCTCCACCAGGAAGTTGAAGGCCATGTACGGATCGGTGCGCCCGCCGCCGAGACTGAATCCGGCGCTGAGGTCGATCCCCAGACCGGCGCTCAAACCGCCGCTCAGGCTGGCGCTGGCGCCAAAGCTGGCGCCGGCGCTCAGGTTGGCCGAGATCCCCGCTTCCAGTCCTAAAGAAACCATTTCGCTCGCTCCGCTTTCTCGATGGAGGGGCGCGGCCCCGGCCGGCGGCCCCTGGTTCCTGTCACATTTGCCTCGACCGCCTAGCGCGCGCTCTCTTCGTTCAGCCGCCGGTTGATGCGGGCCGCTTCCGCCACCCAGCGCTGCCGCTCGCGGTGCTCCAGCCGCAGGATCTGCTCATACGGCCAGTGAAAGTAATACGCGAGATAGGCTACCTCCTCGAAAAGCCGGTCCGAGGGGTAGCCCATCACCCCCCCGCGGAGTCGACCTCCACTTCGAACTCCTTCTCGCAGTGCGGGCAGGCCACGGCGAGCCGGTTGTGGCCGAACTCGTTGATACGGCGGTAAAAATCCTGCAAATAGGCCAGGTCCGCGGCGAACAGCCCTTCGATCACCTTGGGGTTCATGTGCTCCAGCGACCCCAGCCGGATGATCACCCGCGACAGCAGGATCACCACCAGATAGCCGGGGTTGCTCTGCACCCGCGGATCCTTCATCGGCGCGATCTCGTCGAACGCCGTGGCCAGCCGCATGACCCCCTCGCGGTGCAGGTTGCCCTCCGCGTCGAGATAGCCGCGCGGCAGCGTGAAAGGGAACTCCGTCTGCAACGTCATGCCTTACGCCTTCCGCAGCCCCTCGTGAGCGATCTCGAGCGTCTCGATCGCGACCTCGTTGCCGGTGGCGTTGAAGCTCGGGCCGGTCCACTTGGTCGGCCAGCCCTCGCGGAAGTTCCAGCGCACCTTCTCCTGGCCGGTCTCGTCGAGCAGCACGATCGAGCCGTTCTTGCGCTCGACCTTGCCGTCGGAAGCCCGCTGGCGCCAGTCCCACAGCTCGGTGTCGTCGGTGATGCCCCACTTGAGGCTGATGTTCGAATACTTGTTGAGGCCGGGCAGCTTGCGCGCGGTCAGCCCCTCGTTGCCCTCGCGGTACTCGATCGGGTCCTGGCTGTTGTCGAGGCCCGAGCACTCGCGGAAGCCGGCGCGGGCGATGCCGTCGATCTCCACCAGGAAATTGAATGAACGGAAAGGATCCTTGCGATCTCCAGTCGCCATGACGCTATCTCCTTACAGGAAACGGTTGCGAAGCCGTGATTTGCTTTCTTTGGAGCGGACGTTCTAACCCGCCGGTCCGACGATGTCGATGCCGGTCGCCCCATGGATGATGCGGACGACCACGAACTCGTTGGGCAGCGCCGGCGCCAGACCGATCACCGTCACCACCCGTCCCGCCTCGCGCACCTCGGGCGGATTGACCTCGCCGTCACATTTGACGAAGAAGGCTTCCGCCGCCGACCGGCCCTTGAGGGCGCCGGCCTTGAAGAGGCCGCCGAAGTAGGCGTTGAGCTCCCGGCTGATGCGGTTCCACAGACGGGAGTCGTTGGGCTCGAACGACGCGCTGCTCAGATTGCGATCGATCCAGCGCGCGGCGGTGAGAAAGATCCGCCGCACGTTGATATAGACCCAGGCCGGATCGGTGCTCAGGGTGCGGGCTCCCCAGACGCGCAGGCCGCGCCCCGGAAAGGCCCGCAGGGCGTTGATCCCGGCGTCGTTGAGCAGCCCCTGCTCTTCGTCGATGAGGTTGACCGCGAGATCGACCACCCCTTCCAGCCGCTCGTTGGCCGGCGCCTTGTGGACGCCGACCCGGCGGTCGCTGCGCGCCACCACGCCGGCCACATGGCCGCTCGGCGGCACGAAGCGCTGCCCGCCGGCCGGCCGGATCCAGGGGAAGTACAGCGCGCCATCGACGCCAGAGTCCCCCGGCAGCTTTCCGCGCTGGGCCTGGACCGCCGCCGGGTCGGCCCCGGGCACCGAGTCGAGCAGGGCGAAGCGGTCGCCGTGGCCGTGGCAATGGTCGAGGATGGCGATCTGCATGCGCCGGACCGCGTCGAGCATCCAGGGGAGCTCGGGCTGGTAGCCGGCGAAGACGTCGGGCGCCGCCACCAGATCGATGCTCTGCAGCGGCTCCAGCACGGCCAGGGCGGCGTCCACGGCCTTCTCCCGGTCGCCGGCCTGGAGCCGGACCACGAAGCACTCGCGGCCGCCGTTGGCGAAGAAGCCCTCGACCGCCGCCGCCAGGTAGCTGCCGTCGGCCGGCGCGCCGAACATCTCGGCGAGCTGGCCGGGCAGGGTCAGCCGGCGCGGCTCCGCCACCGGCCCATCCGTGGCGAGCCCCAGGAACGCCGGCACGCCGGTGGGCAGGGCCACAGCCCGCACCGGCACCACGTCCTCCCGGTAGACGCCCGGCGTCTTGTAGGTCTGCACGCTCCAGCTCTCCTCTGCGACCCGGTCAGCCGCGGTCTACTTGCCCGGGCCGGCCCACTGGCTGATCCGGAAGATCACGAACTCGGCCGGCTTCACCACGGCGACGCCGATCTCGGTCACCACCTGGCCGAGGTCGCGCACCTCGGGCGGGTTGGTGGCGGCGTCGCAGCGCACGTAGAAAGCCTCCTGCGGCGAGTTGCCGAACAGGGCCCCCGAGCGCCAGACGTTGGTCAGGAAGGCGGTGACGTTGCGGCTGATCTTCGACCACAGGGCGGTGTCGTTGGGCTCGAAGACCACCCACTGGGTGCCCTCGTCGATCGACTCGCGCAGGAACAGGAAGAGCCGGCGGACGTTGATGTACTTCCACTCGCCGTTGGCGTCGCCGCCGAGGGTGCGGGCGCCCCACACCAGGATGTTGCCGTTGAGCTCGCGGATGACGTTGATGCCGTCCGGATTGAGGCCGTCCTGGTCGGCGCGGCTCAGGCGGCGCTCGACGCCGAGGGCACCGCGGATCACCTCGTTGGCGGGCGCCTTGTGGACCCCGCGCAGGGTATCGACGCGGGCGTAGATGCCGGCGATGTGGCCGCTCGGGAAGACATAGGCGGGTCCGTTGACGGCCGGATCGGGATCGAACACCTGGATGCGCGGGTAGTACATCGCCGCGTAGTTGCTGTCACCGGTCTGGCCCTGGATGGCGGCCGGCGTCAGCGTGGCGGTGTTCTGGCCGTCGAGGATGGCGAAGCGGTCGCCCATGTTCTCGCAGTGGCTGATCACCGCGCTCTGCACGGCCGCGTCGGTGGCGCCGGGCACCACGACGAGCGCGATCTCGTCGATCGCCTCGAACTGCGCGAGCGCGTCGATCGTCGCGTTGGCGGAGCCGTCGGTGCGCACCACCCAGCACCGCGTGCCGCCGTTGTTGAAGAAGCCGTAGATGGCGTGGGCCAGCGTCTTGTTGCCACTCTGGAAATCGCCGAAACGGTTCTTGAACTGCTCCCAGCTCGTGATCAGCGTCGGCACGCCCGCGGCCACCAGCGTGTAGTGAGCCGGGATCTTGTTGTTCAGCGAATCGGTGATCTCGTGGCCCAGCGAATCCACCTCGAACTTCCCGGGCTGGATCGGCATCTTGTTGCCGACGCTGCTGTCGACCTGGCCGATAAACCCGGCCGTGCTGGTCCCGACCCCGGCGATCGGCTGGACCGACGACTTCACCTCTTCGACGTACACACCAGGCGAAAGATACTGGGGCATGATCGTTTCTCCTTGAAATCCTTTCTATATAGGATGTCGATCTCAGATCGAGAATCGCTACATGGGTTGCAACGTGACCTGTACGTCGGCGACGGCACCGGGTTGCGCGAGCGTCACCGCCTGCGTCCGCAGCGCGAAGCCGCGCGCCGCGACCACCAACTCGCGCGCGCCGGCCTCGAGGCCGGCCAGGGAGTACCTGCCCTGCGCGTCGCTGTAGGTGCTCTCGCCGCTGCCGCGGAGGAGCACCTGCGCCATCGGCACGGCGTTGGCATCGCCGTCCACCACCTTGCCTTTGATCACCGTGGCCGGGATGGCGAGATCGACCGTCTTGAAGACCACCTTGCCCTGGCCGTCCAGGGTCAGGGTGACCGGGGCGCTGGCCTGGCCGTAGCGCGAGCCGCCGCCGGGCAACGTCGCGGTCAGCGTGTAGGCGCCGGCCGGCAGATCGAGAAAGTGGAAGTGGCCGTCGAGGGCGGCCTGGGTGCGGTCGGGCCGTTCGGCGAGCGCCGGCCAGCCCGCTCCGCCGGCCTGGGCCTGGAGGGCGAGACGGCGCTGGAAGGCCGGCGGCGCCGCGGTGATCTCCACCCGCGCCCCCGGCAACGGCTTGCCGCTGGAAGCTTCGGTGACCCGGCCGGCGATGGCGGCCCGGTGGCGGACGACGACGTCCCACGCCACCCTCAGCCCTCCCCCACGCCCTGGCGGAATTTGAGAGTCTTTTCGAGCACCGGCGGGCCGGCTTCGATCGCGATATCCGGCTCGATGCCGATCGTCACGGTATAGCTCAAAGCCGCCTTGGGCTTGCCGCCGAGCGCCTGCCAGAACTCGGCGAGGCTCTGCAGACGGCCGGGTTGCAGCGTGCTGGTCGGCAGCGGCGGCTGCTGCCCTTCGAGGCTGCCGTAGAGCACTCCGGGCGGGATCGTGGCGTGGCGCAGCAGCGCCTTCATGACCTCGCCGATCAAGCGGTGCTCGTCGCGCGCCGGCGTGGTCGAGTTCTCGCTCGGCCAGGCGGTGATCAGGTAGGAGCAATCGACCCGCACCGGCGGCCGCTTGCGCACCGCGGTGCCATCGCTCGCCCGTTCGAGCCGCCACTCGTTGCTGCGCAGGTCGGCGTTCTCCCGCACGTCGTAAAGAAAGAGGTCGATCGCCGGCAGCGTCACGGAGGCGGGCGGGAACTGGCCGTCCGGCGTGGCGAAGCTGATCGTGACCTGGCTCACCAGGTCACTCGGCAACTCGCGCTTGAGGAGGTCCTCCAGCGTTCTGTCCAGGTCGTCGATCATGGTTCCGTCGCAGCCCGCCCTTTTGCGAGTGGCACCTATCCCTGTTGAACTGCGAGCCGAGGTGAGGTGAAGTGAATCGACGATAGCACTAAATTCCCGGCCGCGAAATGAGATGACTCGATCCGCCGTTTCATTTCACCCCCTCGTCGAGCCGCCTCTCCTCGGCCCCGGCGATCCAGCACTCCAGGCCGTGCAGCCAGAGCTCGCGCCGGTGCGCCTCGGCGCGCGCCTCTTCCAGGAAGACGAAACGCACCGCGTCGAACGGCTGGTCCGGACCGAGGGCCTGGAAGCGCAGGGCGGCGGCGTAGTCGAGCATCTCGCGCGGGCTCACGTCGCGGCCGTGGACCACCACCTTGAGGACCCGGGCTCCGGCGTCGTACAGGCCCTTGATCGGGTTTTCGTAGACATAGCCCGCCTGCAGGAAGCCGCCGGTGTCGGAGATCCCCATGCGCTGGTGGGCCGGCGCCGCCTGGGCGAGGGCGGCCGCGGCGTCGAGGCCGATGTCGTGGAACTGCACGAGCGTGGTGTCGTCCGGTCCCCCCGGCCTGGCGTGGACCTTCCAGGGGTGCGCCTCCAGCCAGCGCCGCGATACCAGGCGGTCGTGCCCCTCCCCCTTGAAGGCGCAGGCCCAGCCGTGGCGGAAGTGGCCGTCGGCGAAGGTCGGCGCGCGATAGGGTGGCGTGCGGTCGTCCCATTCGTCGTACAGGGTCTCGAAGGAGGCCACCGTGAAAGGGAGCTCGGCGAGCAGGGCCAGGACCGCCGCGGGCTCGGGACGGGCGGCGAAGCGCGCCAGCGTCGCGAGCCCCGGGCGGACGATCAGGTATTCGTCCGGGCTCTCGCGGAAGTAGGCGGTGAAGGTGCGCCGGGCGGTCGGCGCCCAGCGTTCGAGCCAGTCGTCCCCGGCCTCGCGGTCCTCCTGGTCCACCTGCACCTGCGGCACGGCCTTTCCCCACAGCCCGCGCGCGAGAAGGGCGCGCGCGAGCGCCAGGGGGTCCGGGCCTGCGAGGCCGATCGCGATCCGTTGCTCGTCCATGCCGGTCCTTTCCTAGGGAGGTGCGCCGGTGCCCGCCAGCCAGTCGGCCAGACCGCCGGGCTTGGCGCTGAGCCAGGCGCGCTTCTTGTTGTCGACCCGCGCCACTTCGCCGCGGCCGTTGTGAAATTCGATGGTGATCGATAGGTCCGGATAGGCCTTGAGGAAGCCCTCGGCGAAGCGGGCGTTGGCCGCGGAGCCCTCCGGCGTCAGGAAGACCACCACCAGCGCGTCCACCTTGACGCTCCGGGTCACCGGCTTGGCCCCGGGCGTGGCTGCCTTCTCCGTCGCCTGGATCTGATGCCCCAGGATCTTGGCCTGATCGTGCAGCTCGGCCTGGTGATCGCCGTTCAGCGGATAGGTCCAGTTCTTGATCTCGTAGATCGTGTTGCCGCGCAGCTCGTCGAGGCGGCGCACGTCCTTGAGCTGCTCCTGGCCGGCCGCCAACTGCGGATTGAGCTGGTCGGGCGTCACCTCCACCTGTTTGTAGGGCTTCGCCGGATCGGTAGACGGGAAGAGGCGCGCGTACCAGGCCTCGCCGAAGTTGCCGCGGTCCTTGACCGGCAGGCCGTCGCTGATGCGGATGAGCTCCTCGGCGGCGGCGGCGCGCAGGGCGCGGGTCTTGTCGGGGTTCGACTTGAGGGCCTCGGCGTAGGCCGGCAGGGTCTCCAGGCGCGTCGGATTGGTGGCGCGGTCGAGCAACGCCGCCACGAACGGCTCTTTCAGCTTGTGGCGCACCCGGCGGTACTGCAGGCCGCCCGGCTCGATCATCGCGGGGATCAGCTCCTCGGGAGTCTTGATCAGCCCCTCCTGCACCAGCAGGTCGAGGAACTGCTTGAACTCGCTGCGCGGGTCGTAGGCGCCGAGGTCGCGGAAGGCCTGCTCGCGGGGCGTGTTGGCCGGGAACGAGGGCTCCTGGTAGGCGCCGGTGTCGGGCGAGAACTTCTTTGTCTCCGGGTCATACTTCAACTTGGGATACTGGTCGGTATCGCTGGAGCGGTACTCCAGCTCGCCACTCTTGTAAACCCAGTGATAACCCGGGTCCGCCTTGGGATAGCCGCGCTGCTCGGCGACCTGGGCGCCGGTCAGCTTGCCTTCGACCGCGACGTAGCCGCGCCCGCCGACGTTGAGGAGGTCGACCTCGGAGGCGTGGATGAGGAACTGCGCCTCCAGCGAGTCCAGCTCGTGGCGGAGCTGCTCCTTGAGGGCGCCGTCGGCGGCCTCGTAGACCGCCACGCGCTCCGTGATGATCCGGCCGAGCTTCTCGATCTCCAGCCGGGCCTCCCAGGCGCGCGTGCCGGGCTTGGCCTGC
>DATAHG010000704.1:0-1925 GCA_036263295.1 Thermoanaerobaculia bacterium
CTCCGGCCCCACCCGGTCGGCCAGCGCCGTCGAGCCGACCAGGTCGCAGAACAGGACGGTGACCTGCTTGCGCTCCCCTTCGACCGCGAGCCGGGAGCGGAAGACCTGCTCGGCGAGATGGGACGGCGTGTAGCCCTGGACTGGGGCCGGTTTCAACGACGGAGGCGGAGGAGGCTCCGTCGCCGGAGGGGCGGCCCCCAGGGGGGAGCCGCACTCACCGCAGAACTTGAAGCCCGGCGGGTTCTCCGCGCCGCACTTCGCGCAGGCAGGGATGCCCAGCTTCGACCCGCACTGGCCGCAAAACTTCATGGCGGGCGGGTTGTCGAACTGGCATTGAGGGCATTTCATGGCCGGCTCCCCTGCGGGACCGACTTCAGTGTACACGGGTCCGTGAACCCCTTACGGCGCCATCAACCGCTTGACCATCCGGTCGAACCGCTCGCCGGCCAGGTAGATCCCGTCGAGCACGTTCGGATCCAACTCGTCCCCCGCGTCCTCGGCCTCGGCCAGGGCTGAGCCGTCACCGTAGCCCAGGGCGCGGTGGCGTTCGCGGACGGTGCTCGACAGGTAGATGGCGAGGGCCTTGTAGAAGCGGGCCGCGAAGCCGAGGTCGGAGGCCAGCTTGGCGGTGAGGACCGGCCGCGGCAGGGCATAGACGTTGGCGTCCTCCAGGGCCTTGACCGTGGCCGAAGGGGGGCGGGCGTCCACGAAGGACATCTCGCCGACGATCTCGCCGGCGTTGAGCCGGGCGATCTCCTTTTCCCCCTGCCGCGTGGCGAGCCAGACCGACAGCCGCCCTTCGAGGAGGATGAACAGGGCGTCGATCTCCACCCCCTGGCGGATCAGCACGCCGTCCCGCGGGACGAAGTGCTTGCGGCCGGCGCGCAGCATCCACTCCACGTCGTCGTCGTTGAGCTGGCCGAAGAGAAAGAGGACTTTGCGCATGGTGGGGCTCCAGGTTGTGCGTTCAGGCGATCTGGCGCTCGGCCAGTCGGGCGAAGGTGCCGCCGCTGCGGAGCAGCTCGTCGTAGGTCCCTTCTTCCACCACCCGGCCACCCTCGACCACGTAGATGCGGTCGGCGTGCAGGATCGTGCTCAGGCGGTGGGCGATGACGACGCGGGTCGCTTTCAGGCGCTCCAGGCTCTGGGAGACGATCTCCTGGGTGCGGTTGTCGAGGGCACTGGTCGCTTCGTCGAAGAGCAGGATGCGCGGCCGGCGCACCAGGGCGCGGGCGATCAGAAGCCGCTGCTTCTGGCCGCCCGAGAAGGTGTCCGCGCCCTCGCTGATCACGGTGTGCATGCCCATCGGCATGTTCTTGATGTCCTCTTCCATCCCCGCCATCCGCGCCGCCTCCCAGGCGTCGTCGATCGGCAGGTTGGCGCCGCCCACGATGTTCGAGTAGATGCTCCCGACCAGCGGCCGGCCGCTCTGGAGGACCACTCCGATCTGCCGCCGCACCGACTGGACGTCGAGCGAGGAGACGTCCTGGCCGTCGTAGTAGATCGAGCCGGAGGTCGGCCGCTCGAAACCGAGGATCAGCCGCAGGCAGGTGGATTTGCCCGATCCCGACGGCCCGACCAGCGCGATGAACTCCCCCGGCCGGGCGCGGATCGACACGTCGTCGAGGATCAGCGGGCCGTCCGGCTGGTAGCGGAAGGAGACATGGGACAGCTCGATGCCGCCCGCCAGCTCGCCCGCGTCCGGCTTGCTCGCGTCCACCTCGGGGGTCTCTTCGAGGATGGGGGAGAGCCGCTCGTAAATCGGCACCATCGCGAGCACGCTTGAAAACACTCCGACCATGGAGAGGGCCGCCGCCAGGAACTGCCCGAAGGCGGCGTTGAAGGCCAGGAACTCGCCGAGGGTGAGGGGCTTTTCGCCCGCGAGCTTCGCGGGGTCCAGGAAGTAGAACCCCATGGCCGCGAAC
>DATAHG010000705.1:0-3550 GCA_036263295.1 Thermoanaerobaculia bacterium
CAGCTTTTCGGAGCTGAGCTTGTCGCGCATGTGATCAACCAGCAGCGGAAAGGCCAGCGGGCTGGGGCGCTCGGCTTCCACAATCCGCACGGAGCTTTCCGCCAGCCGGGCCAGGGTCCGCCCCAGCCGGCTCGCTTCGAGCTGCTGCTCCAGCACCTCGCGATGGGCTTGGTGCAGCAGCAGGTTGCCCGGATCGTAGCGGGCGAACACGTCGTAGAAAAGGCTGCTCGATGCCTGCAGATGCCGGGCCGGTTTGCGGTTGCCCGGAAAACCCTGGAAGAGCAGGCCGGCGATGCGGGCGATCTCGCGGAACTGGCGCTTCGCCAGCTCGGCGGCGTTCAGGCTCGCCGGGATGTCCTCGGCCAGGTTGGCGGGGGAGAACAAGCCATTTTCGAGCGCCTCTTCGAGCGGCGCCAGATCGGGCGACAGCAGCTCGATCCCGTAGTCGTTCACCGCCAGCGTAAACGTGATCGGTCGCAGGCGGGAGATGCGGTAGGCCAGGAGGGCCGCGAGCCCTTCGTGGACGGAGCGGCCTTCGAATGGATAAAAGAACAGGTGATGCCCCTCGCGGGACTTCAACCTTTCGATCAGCAGCTCCCCTTCGCCCGGGATGGCCGACCAGCGGGCCTGCAGCTCCAGGATGGGGCGCACGGCCTCCATCTCGGGGCTGGCGAAATGGCCGCGCCGGGCCTCGTCGAGCTCGGCCCGCACCGCCGCGGCGAGGCGGGTGGAGAGGGGCATCCGGCCGCCCATCCAGCGCGGGATCAGCCCGCTCTTCCCCTTCGCCTTGCGCACGTAGGCGGTCATGTCGCGCACCATCTCCAGCTCGACCACCTTGCCGGCGAAGATGAAGCGGTCGCCCGGGCGCAGGCGGGCGAGGAACGACTCCTCGACCGTGCCCAGCCGGCCCCCGCCGAGGTATTGCACGGTGAGGGCGGCGTCGCTGGTGATGGTGCCGATCGAGAGCCGGTGGCGGCGCGCCACGGTGCGGTCCGGCACGGTATAGAGGCCGTCCTTCTCCACCACCCGGCGATACTCGGGATAGGCCGCCAGGGCGGCGCCGCCGCGGGTCACGAAGTCGAGCACCCAGTCCCATTCCTCGGGCGTGAGGTCACGGTAGGCCCAGGCGGTGCGGACCTCGTCGTACAGCTCCTCGGACCGGAAGCCGCCGCCCAGGGCCACGGTCACCAGGTGCTGGGCGAGCACGTCGAGGGGGCGCTCCTGGGAGGGGCGCTCCTCGATCCGGCCGGACTCGACGGCGCGGCGGCCGGCCGCCACCTCGATCAGCTCCAGGGCGTTGGTCGGCACGCAGGTGACCCGGCTTTCGGCGCCGGGGCGATGGCCGCTGCGGCCGGCGCGCTGGATCAGCCGGGCGATCCCCTTCGGGCTCCCCACCTGGAGCACCCGATCGACCGGCGCGAAATCGACGCCCAGGTCGAGCGACGAGGTGCAGACCACGCACCGCAGGCTCCCCTGGCGCAGCCCTTCCTCGACCCAGTCGCGCGCCTTGCGGTCCATGGAGCCGTGGTGGAGGGCCATGCTGCCGGCCCAGTCCGGCCGGGCATCGAGGATGGCCTGGTACCAGATCTCCGTTTGCGAACGGGTGTTGGTGAAGACCAGGGCGCTCTCCCCCTCCTCGACGGCGGCGACGACCTGGGGCAGCAGGCGCAGGCCGAGGTGGCCGGCCCAGGGGAAGCGCTCGACTGACTCCGGGAGGAGCGAGTCGATCCGGATCGGCTTGGGGTCGGCTCCCTTGACCAGCCGGCCAGAGCCGGCCGGCCCGAGCAGCGCGGCGCGGGCGGTCTCCAGGTTGCCGAGGGTGGCGGAGAGCCCCCAGGTACGCAGCTCCGGCCGCCAGCGCCGCAGGCGGGCGAGGGCCAGCTCGGTCTGCACTCCCCGCTTGGAGGCCATCAGCTCGTGCCACTCGTCCACCACCACCAGGCGCAGGGCCCCGAACAGGGTCCGGGCGTCCGCCCGCGACAGCAGGAGGGAGAGGCTCTCCGGAGTGGTCAGCAGGGCGGTGGGCAGGCGCGTACGCTGGCGGTCCCGCACCGAGGCCCGGGTGTCGCCGGTCCGCGTCTCGAGGGTCCAGGGGAGGCCGAGGTCGCGCAGGGGGGCCCGCAAGGCCGCCTCGGTATCGGCGGCCAGGGCCCGCAACGGGGTGATCCAGAGGACGGTCAGAGGCGGTGAGCCCCGCCCTGGCCGGCCGGCCCGGCCGGGGTTCTCGGCCATCCATTCGAGGAGGGGACCGAACCAGGCGGCGTAGGTCTTGCCCGTGCCGGTCGCGGCGTGGATCAGACCACTCTCGCCGGTTTGGTACGCCGCCCAGACCTCGCGCTGAAACTCGAACGGCGCCCAGCCGCGCTGCTCGAACCAGCGTTCGGCCCTATTCGTAGACATCCCGACGGTGGCCGACCCGGATAATCTCAACGATCAGGCGCTGGCCAACCACATCGTAGAGAACCCGGTAATCCCCAATTCGAATGCGATAGGTATGGTCTGAGCCGACCAGCTTTTTGACGCCCGAGGGAAAAGGATTCTCGGCCAGACCCTCAACCGATCGCAGGATCCGGGTCAGGGCTTCACGGGGTAGTCTTTTCAGCTCTTTTAGGGCAGAGCGCTTCCACTCAATCTGATAGGAGCCCATCCCGCCTCAGCTCAGCCAGAACCTGTTCGTGCGAGAGGGTCGGCTCTTCCCGGCGCTCTGCCAGCGCGGCAAGATCCTCCAGGTCTTCGAGAAGCTCTTCGAATTCCTGGATCGGCAGAATTACGGCCGTTCTTTCGCCCTGTTCGTTGGCGACGTACTGCAGGTGCAATCTCTTGAGGTCCAACATGGCGCTCTCCAGCCTACCCCACTCCGGTCGATCCGAACCCCCCCGGGCCGCGCTGACTGTTTTCGAGGCTGTCGGCTTCCTCCCACTCGACCCGCTCGACGGGGGCGAGCACGAGCTGGGCGATGCGGTCGCCGCGCTGCAGGCGGAAGGGCTGGTCCCCCAGATTGATCAGGATGACTCCGACCTCGCCGCGGTAGTCGCTGTCGATGGTTCCCGGAGCGTTGACCACCCCAATGCCGTGGCGCAGGGCGAGGCCGCTGCGCGGCCGGACCTGTCCCTCCCAGCCCGGCGGGATCTCCAGGATCAGACCGGTCGGCACCAGCGCCCTCCCGCCCGGAGGCAGCTCCAGGTCTTCCGTCACCGCCGCCCGCAGATCGAGCCCCGCGCTACCCGGCGAGCCGGGCGACGGCAGGGGCAGATCGCGGGCCGAGGCCAGCCGCTGGATCCGGACTCTCACGAATCGTCAGTCCGGCGGGGTTTCCTGCGGAGGAGTGCTCGGACGGCCGTTGGGATTACGGCCGTTCAGGCCTCCCCCCGAGGGACCGCCGGGATTGTTGCCGAAGCCGCCGAGGCCGCCCGGGCCGCTGCCGTCCTGCGGCAGACCGTTGTTCATGCCCGGTGCCTCCAGGAACTTGGGGAGCGGCCGGCCGAGCCATTTCGTGGTCATCGAGGGAGCATTGCCGGTCGGAGCCGCCGCGCCCGGCACCGAGGTCCGC
>DATAHG010000706.1:0-8179 GCA_036263295.1 Thermoanaerobaculia bacterium
AGGAGCCGATCGCCCCCAGTGCGAGGCCGGGGAAGATCCAGCGCGCCCCGAGCTTGAGGATCCGGCCGAGCACCTGGTTCTTGCGCGCCCCGAGCGCCATGCGGACCCCGATCTCCCGGCGGCGCAGCGAGATCGAGTGCGCCACCACGCCGTAGATACCCAGCATCGACAGGACCAGGGCGAGAGCCGAGAAGCCCGAGAAGAGTCCGGTGGTCAGCCGCCGCCGTGCCGTGGCGCTCGACAGCATGTCCGACATCGTCGTCATCTCCGGCAGCGGCTCGCCGGGGTCCATCGCCCGCACCTCGCGGCGCAGCGACTCGGTGACGCTCGCGAGGGGCAGGTCGGTGCGGATCGCGAGGTGCAGGAAGTTCGGCGGCGAGAGGTCCTCCCCCACCTGGCGCTGGTGCAGGAACACCATTGGCCCGGTGCCGGCCTCCAGCGGGTCCTGCTGGATGTCGTCCACCACCCCCACGACCTCGATCGACGCATCGCTGCCGTGCAGCCGCAGGTGCTGGCCGACCGGGTTCTCGCCGGGGAAGTAGGCGTCGCGCAGCGACCGGTTGATCACCGCGGTGAGCGGCGCGTCCGGCGCGATGTCCGGGTCGAAATCGCGGCCCGCCAGGAAGGGGGTCTGCAGGGTGTGGAAATAGCCGGCGCTGGCGATGCCGCGCAGCACCAGCGGCTGCTGGTCCGGCGGCACCGGCGGGCGCCCCTCGATCGACAGCTTGGTGTGCGGCGCGCCGATGGTCGGCGGGTACTCGACCAGGGCCGCCGCCTGCACGCCGGGGATGCGGCGGACACGGTCCAGCAGCCCTTCGAAAAAGACCCGCCGCTCGGTGAGGCCGGGATACTTGGCATCGGGCAAGGTGACCTGGATGACCATCAGGTTGTCCGGGTCGAAACCCAGGTCCAGGCCGTTGACGCGCTGCAGGCTGCGCAGCAGCAGTCCGGCGGCGGACAGCAGGACCAGGGTGAGGGCGATCTGGAACGTAACCAGCGCCCCCTGCCCCCAGGCGGCGCGCCGGCCGGCCGAGGAGCCGCGCTCGCCGTCCGACAGGAAGCTCTTGGGATCGGTGCGCACCGTCTGCCAGGCGGGCGCGAGGCCGGCCAGGACGCCCGCCACGGCGGTCGCCACCAGGGCGAAGGCCAGGGCGCGGCCGGAGACCGTCACCTCGTTGATGCGCGGCAGGTCGGCCGGGTTGAGGGCCACCAGCAGCTCCAGCCCCCAGTCCGCCAGAACCACCCCGAGGGCGCCCCCAACCACCGCGATCAGCAGGCTCTCGCGCAGGGCCTGGCCGAAGATCTGGCGCGGCGTGGCGCCGAGGGCGACGCAGGCGGCGATCTCGCGCCGCCGGGCAAGCCCTTCGGCAAGCAGGAGGTTCGCCACGTCGGCGCAGGCGATCAGCAGCACCAGGCCGACCGCGGCGAGCAGCACCAGGAGGGTAGTGCGGGTCGAGCCCACCAGCAGCTCGTTCATCGGCCGCGCGGCGAGCGGATAGGTGCGGTCGAGCTGGCCGGGAAAGTCGGTCTTGTACTCCTCGAAGATGCGGTTCACCTCGCGCTGGGCGGCCTCGACGGTGGAGTCGGGCTTGAGGCGCGCCGCGATCTGGAGATAGCCCGCGCCACGCTCCAGGGCCTCGCGGCTCAGGAAGTTCGCCTCGTCCGGCCGCGGCATCCAGATCTGCACGTCGCCGAAGGGGAAGCGCAGGACGTCCGGCAGCACGCCGACGATCGCGGTCGGCCGCCCTTCGATCTCCAGCGTGCGGTTGATCACCCTTGGATCGGCGCCGAAGCGCTGGCGCCAGAACCCCTCGGAGAGCATCACGACGTTGCCCCCGCCCGGCTTCTGCTCGTCGGCCGTGAAGACCCGCCCGAGGACCGGCTCGACCGCCCAGACGTCGAAGAAACCGCCGCTCACCCGCATGCCGGCGAGCTCCTCCGGCCGCTCCCGGTCGTTGAGGCCGAAGGCGCCCTGGTAGTAGGCGGCCATGGCCGCGGTCTCGCGGGTCCTCGCCGTCAGGGCCCGGAACTTGGGCCAGGACACCTCCTGCAGCTCCGACTGGCCGGGGATCGCGGCGCCGATGCGGACGAGGCGGTCGGCCTCGCGGTAGGGCAGCGGCCGCAGGGCGACGGTGTCGAGCAGGCTGAAGATCGCGGTGTTGGCGCCGATGCCCAGGGCCAGGGTGGCGACCGCGGTGAGGGCGAGGCCGGGACGCTTGCGGAGCCGGCGGATGCTCTGTCCGATTTCCCGAATCATGGATGACTCATCTCGAGGTCGTCTCGTTGCGTGGACGATTTTAGTAAGTCGGAGGATAGCATTGAGTGATCGAGAATCTATGCGGGAAAATCCTGTCTCGCCGGCCCGCGTTGCCGCACCTAATAAAGTGTAGCTTCGCGCTGCCTCGGGCCGTGGCCTGCACCGGCGGGGCGTTCCCGCCCCAGGCTTCAGCCATCCGGCGCGAAGTGGCAAAAGGAGAACATCATGAACGTGAACCAGGCAGTGAGCATCCAGGCGGGAGAGCAGAAGACCGCGCGCCCGGCGCTGCGGCCGAGCCGGTTGCAGGATCCCCTCCTGTCCAACCAGGTGACGAATACCGCCACCGTCATCTTCGTCTGATGCCTTGATCGAGCGAGCGGTGGAGCC
Organism: Thermoanaerobaculia bacterium; assembly: GCA_036263295.1. GTDB lineage: Bacteria > Acidobacteriota > Thermoanaerobaculia > Multivoradales > UBA5704 > DATAHG01. The sequence goes on from DATAHG010000706.1 coordinate 2,645, forward strand.
TTCCGCCCACCAGGAGATGAGACGATGAGAGTTCTATTGTTGCAGCCGCCCCTTCTTCCGGCCGCGGAAGTGACTCCACCGCTCGGCCTCACCACCCTCGCCTCCTGGCTGCGCGCCCACGGCCACGAGCCGCGCATCCTCGACCTCGACCTGGAGGTGCGGGAGCGCGACTCGGCGACGGAGGACCGCTATGTCCCGCTATTCGAGCGGGCCCTGTCCGACTTTGAGCCCGACGTCTGCGCCGTCACCTCGATGTACAGCAACAGCCTGCAGGCCGAGCACCTGGTGCGGGCCGCCAAGCGCCACCGCCAGGATCTCGTGACGGTCGCGGGCGGCGCCCACTTCGGCGCCCTCGGCCCGGCCTCGCTGCGCCGCCTGCCCGAGCTCGACTTCGCCATTCAGGGGGAGGGCGAGCCCGCCCTGTCGGGGCTGCTCGACGCCCTGACCGCCGGCGGCGACACCTGGAAAGCTGTCCCCTCGCTCTGCTACCGGGACGCCGGCGAGATCGTCACCACCGCGGCCGCCCCGCAGATCGACCTCGCGACCCTGCCGCCGATGTGGACCAGCCTCGGCGACGCGCTGGACATCACGCGCTACGTCCGCACCATCCAGCCCGGCTCCCCGCGCCGCGTGATCTACATCGAGGCCGGCCGCGGCTGCCCCTTCGCCTGCACCTTCTGCGCGACCGCCCCGTTCTGGCGGCGGCAGTTCCGGGTCAAGCCGGCGGCGCGGATCGTCGACGAGATCCGCTACCTGTACGAGGAGCACCAGTACGACAGCTTCATGCTGGTCCACGACCTGCTGACTGTAAACCCCAAGTTCATGGGCGAGCTCTGCGACGCCATGCTGGAGGCGAAGCTGCCGGTCGAGTGGATGGCCAACTCGCGCACCGACATCAAGCTCAAGGGTCTGCTGCCGAAGATGAAGGCGGCGGGCTGCTGGAAGCTCTTCTTCGGCGTCGAGTCGGCCTCCGAGCGCATCCAGGCGGTGGTGGACAAGCACCTCGACCCGGCGGGCGCCGAAGCGACGGTCCGCGAGCTGTCGCAGCACGGCATCTCCTGCACCTGCTCGTTCGTGCTCGGCCAGCCCGACGAGCGGCCGGAGGAGATCTCGGAGACCATCGCCCTCGGGGCCAGGCTCAAGCTGAACGGCGCCGAGACGGTGCAGTTCCATCGCCTGCGCATGTGGCCCCCGGCGCCGATCACCAAGCTCCCTCTGCCGGTGGACTTCGACCTCGACTCGCTGCGGATCGAGTATCCGTTTCCCCAGGTGCCGTCCGACCACGTCGATGCCATCCGGGCGGACAACGCCTTTTTCAGCGGCTATTTCGTGCCGGAGACCACAGCCGGGACGCCGCCGCAGATGGCCCAGGTCGAGATGTTCTTCCACCACGCGGTGACGCTCGCCCCATTCACCATCGCGGCCCTCGGCCAGCTCACCCGCGGCCGCCTGGTGCCGGCCTTTTACGCCGCCCTGGAGGCGGTCGGATCGCTCAAGCGCGAGGAGCTGAGCTGGGACATGACCGGCGACCCGACCCTCAACTGGCGGACCCTGCGGCCGCTCTTCCGCTCGCTGATCGATCACGCCGGGCTGAGCGGCGAGGAGCGCGCCCTGATCGACGGCCTGTTCGGCTATGAGGAGTGGCGCCTGTTCTTCGTGACCGGCGTGCCGTCGCCCGAGCCGGCGGCGGCCGAGGGGGCGACCTGGTCGGCCTTCCTTTCGCCGCTCGACCTGGCCCAGGCGCTCGAACGGCTGCGGACGGGACAGGAGCTGAGCGGCGAGCTGCTGGAGCCGCGGGTCCTGATCCTGGCGCGCGAGGCGGCGGGCGGGTTCGCTTCCTACGAGCTGGACGCCGATCAGCTCCCCGAGCTGCTGCGGCCTGACAGCGATCTGGTGCGCGACCTCTCCGCCGTCAATTGATCCCTCGTGATCCCTCGGGCGGTCCGGCTCAGAGAGCGGACCGGATCGCCCAGAGGTCCGGGAAGAGCGCCTTGAAGAGGGTGTTCTTGAGGTACTCCACCCCGGCGGAGCCGCCGGTCCCCATCTTGATGCCGATCGTACGCTGCACCATCTTGACGTGGCGGTAGCGCCACTCCTGGAGCCCCTCGTCGAGGTCCACCAGCCGCTCGCACACCTCGCGGGCGGCCGGATCGTTGTGGTAGATCCGGATCAGGATCTCGCGGACCTGCTCGTCCTCCGGCACCGGCAGCAGGGGATCGCGGTCCAGCACCTCGTCCGGGATGGGATAGCCGTTGAGGCGGAGGAACTTGAGGAACGAGCCGTAGACGCTGGGCCGCCGGAGGTGCTCCTGGAGGCGCGCCAGCTCCGGGCTCCCCTCGGGCATGCGGTCGAGCACCCTGGAGTCGCGGTGCCCCAACACGAACTCCAGCTCGCGGAACTGGGCGGACTGGAAGCCGCTCGCCGTGTCGAGCCGGTACCGGAAGGTCGAGAAAGACACCGGCGTCATGGTCTCCAGGATGTCCACCTGGGAGACCAGCGTCTTGAAGATCGTGAGGATCCGCTTGAGCGTCGCCAGCGCCATGGGCCGGTCGTTGGACTCCAGAGACCGCTGGAGCAGCCCGGCCTCGTGGAGGACCTGCTTGAACCACAGCTCGTAGACCTGGTGGATGATGATGAAGAGCATCTCGTCGTGCTCCCCCTCGGAAGCGGGGGTCTGGATGTCGAGAAGCTCTTCGAGGCGGAGGTAGTTGCTGTAGGTGCGGACCAAGGCGGCTCCTTTCCACTCGAACCGACTCAGGCTAGTGAAAGGGTGAGGTCAGGTCAACCGGCGGGGTGCGCCTGCGGTATTCTTGCCGGCACATCGAGGTGCCCCATGGATACCGCCCGCCACATCGTGGCCGTCATCCTTCTGGTTGCCGGCCTGCCGGCCATCCTGTTCTGGTTCCTGATCCATCCGTTCGCGGCGTTCTGGCGGCGGGCGGGAGCCCGGTGGGCTTATCTGGTCGCCTTCTCGGCGATGTTTGCCGAGTGCTGGGTGCTCTATCACTACCGCCATGTGCTGCTGGGGGACGATCTGGGGACCTATTGGCCTCTCGTCGCGCTGGCGGCTGTGTTCGAGATTCTGGCGATCCTCGTCCAGAGGAGGCGGAAGAAGCACCTGACGGCGCGGATCCTCGTGGGGCTGCCCGAGGTCGATGCGAAGCAGGAGGGCGGCAAACTGCTGACCGAGGGGATCTACGGCCGGATCCGCCACCCGCGCTACGTCGAGGTGATGCTGGCCTTCATCGCCCTCGCGTTGTTCGCCAACTACCAGTACTTGTATATCTTCCTGCTGGTCGCGGCGGCGCTGATCTATCTGCTCGTCCTGATCGAGGAGCGGGAGCTGCGGGAGCGCTTCGGCGAGGCATACGTCGAATATTCTCGGCGGGTGCCGCGCTTCGTGCCGCGATCCTTGCGCTGAGCTGGCCGCGTCAGTCGGCGCCCTCTACCCGGATCACCACCTTGCCGCGGGTGTGGCCGGATTCGACCGCTTCGTGCGCCTGCCGGATCTCCTCCAGCGGAAAAACCTGATCGATCACCGGCCGCAGGAGCCCTCGTGTCACCCACCCCGAGATCTCGTCCAGATCCGCGCCGTCCGGGTGGACCATGATCATCCGCGACCGCCGGGCCTCGCCTGAAAACCCGGCGATGCTGGTCTTCACCGCGGAGAGCCAGGCGCCCGGCCCGGTCCGGGTGGTGATGTAGACGCCGCGCTCCGCGAGCACGGGATCGCAGTCCTGGAACGAGAGATTCCCCACCACGTCGAAAATGATCCGGTAGGTCTCGTCGCGGTCCAGGAAGTCCTCTTCGAGATAATCGATGAAACGGTCGGCGCCGAGGGCGAGCAGCATCTCGCGATGCGGGCCGCTGGCGACCGCCGTGACCCGGGCTCCCAGAATGCGGGCGATCTGGACCGCGAGGTGGCCGACCCCACCCGAGGCGCCGTGGATCAGCACCTCGTCGGCGGGCTGGACCTCCCCCTTGTCGCGCAGCGCCTGGAGAGCGGTGAGGGAGGCCAGGGGGAGGACCGCGGCCTCCTCGAAGGAGAGCGCCTCCGGGATGGGCGAGGCCACCGCCTGCCGGGCGACGGCGAACCCGGCATAGGCGCCGCCATGGCGCTGGTCGAGATAGGCGTAGACGCGATCGCCGGGCTCGAAGTCGGTCACCTCCGGCCCCACCGCCTCGACCACCCCGGCCGCGTCAAACCCCAGCACCAGGGGGAACCGGGCCGGCATCACGTAGCGGAGATTCCCCTCGCGGATCTTGCAGTCGAGCGGATTGACCCCCGCCGCCCGGATGCGGATCAGGATCTCCCCGCCGCCCGGCTCGGGGCACGGCAGATCCTGGATCTCGAACCGGTCCGCCCCGCCGTATCCCTGGATGACCGCCGCTTTCATTTTCGCGCTCTCCTGGCTGGATCGGCCTCAATATATCAGCAGCCGGTCAGCAGGTCGGTCAGCAGGCCGGCTAGAATCCGCGGCAGGGAGGAAGCCATGAGCGAGCACGAAGACGAGAGCCGCCCCACCCCCGAAGAGCCGCGGGATCCCGTGGACGAGTCCTCCGACGAGAGCTTCCCGGCCAGCGACCCGCCTTCCTGGGCGCCGCTGCACTCCGGACCGCCGGGCGAGCATCCGGATCCAGGCTCGGAACACTGAAGCACTGCGATAAGCTCGGGACCGTGCAGGACTCTCACGCCCCGACCCTCCTCTCCCCCTGTGTCCTGGTGATCAAGACCCCGGTCGCCGACCGCGGCTGGATGGCCGGCCGGATCGGCCATGCCACGCCGGGCCTCGCCGGCCAGGTGACGGCCGCGGCCGACGAGCAGGAGCGGACACTCCAGACGGTCGGAGAGGCCCTGGCGGGCTATGGCGTCGAGCCGCTGCGGATCTCCGCCGACGCCCTCGACCGCAAGGCGGGGAAAGCGCTCGCGGCGGCGCGCCTGGTGATCACCGTCGGCGGCGACGGCACCCTCCTCGCGGCCTCCCAGTGGGTGACCGGAGCGCACCTCCTCGGGGTCAACTCCGCCCCCGGCTCCAGCATCGGCCATCTCGCCCTGACCAAACGGGCCGACTTTGCGGAGACCTTGGCGGACATCGCGAGCGGCGCTCTCCAGCCGCTCCAGGTCACCCGCCTCGCCGTCGAGGTGGACGGCCGGCGTCTCCGCCCGGCGCTCAACGACGTCCTCCTCACCCACGCCAGGCCGGCGGCCACGAGCCGCTATCGCTTGACCGTCGGCGACGCCTCGGAAGAGCACCGCAGCTCCGGCCTCTGGATCTCCACCGCGACCGGCTCGACCGCCGGGATCCGCTCGGCCGGCGGGCACGCCATGCCCCTGCGCTCCCGCCGCATCCAGTTCCGGGCCCGCGAGCTCTACCGCGAGGCCGGCGGCACATTCAACCTGGCGAGCGGATACCTGTCTCCCGGCAGCGAGTTGGCAGTCGAGTCCGAAATGGAGCAGGGCTTCCTATTCCTGGACGGCGCCCGGCGGGCGAAGCGCTTCCCCTTCGGCACCCGAGCGATCTTCCGCGCCGCGCC
>DATAHG010000707.1:0-2321 GCA_036263295.1 Thermoanaerobaculia bacterium
CGGGCGTAGTCGAGGCGCAGGCCGTCCACGTCCTCCCTGGTCAGCCAGTAGAGGGCGGCGTTCTTGAGGAAGCGCCGGGTGGGCGCGTGGTCGAAGCTCCAGTAGCGGAAGCCGGAGCCCCAACTGTCCCAGACCTTCTCGGCCTCCTGCCTGGCGGTGGTCGATTTGGGGTCGAGGTGGTCGGGGTCTCCCGAGGCGTCGCGCTCGTAGGAGGCGCTGGCATGGTTCAGGGGGAGGTCGAGAATCACCTTGATGCCCCGGCCATGGAGGTCGCGGACCACTTGGCGGAACAGCTCCAGCGAGGCGTTCGGGTCGCCGGGCACCCCGACGGCGTCGCCGATCTTGTAGTAGTTGCGGACGTCATAGCCGTGGGAGGTCTTGCTGGCAAAGACCGGGGAGAGCCAGACGGCGGTGACGCCGAGGTCCTGTAGATAGCCGGCGCGCTGGAGCAGCCCCTGGAGGTCGCCGCCGGCATAGTTGGGGTGCTTCCAGCCGGTGATCTCACCGTCGTTGCCGGGGTTGCCGTTGGCGAACATCTCCATCATGACGTGGTAGATCGTCCAGTCCGCCCAGGGCTCTCTGGCGGGATCGACCGGCCCGACCCGGACGGCGGCGCTGGCCGAGAACGCCGAGGTCCCCTTCCCCTTCGGCGCCTCCCCGAGCTCGATGCGGGAGGCCCCGGCTGGCACGCCCTTGAGGCGGAAGCGGACCTGGTCCTTGCCGAGCGGCTCGGCCGCGGCGGTCAAGGGGGTCGAATCGGCCCGGAAGACCGGCTCCTTGGGGACGCGCCCCGCGACCACGGCGGTCCACTCCCCGGCGATGCCGGTGGGCTGCAGGGAGACGAAGCGCAGAGAGGCGGCCGGCACGGCCGACGCGCCGGCGGCGAGGAACAGGAAGAGCAGGACGGCGCGGGAACGGAGACGGCTCATCCGGGAAGTCCTCAGGACCCTCTTCACCCCTGCCCCACCCGGCGGCGGCGAAAACGGCGCTCGCGGACCCGGATGTGCAGGAGCTTGTGGTCGGCCCGGTCGATGGTCTGCTCGAGCCGCTCGCCCTCTTCGCGGACGGCCCAGCCGAGCGAGAACGGGATGACGGCCTCCTCGGCCGCCTTGCCTTGCAGGCGCTCGGCCGCCTCGGCACAGTCCATGCCGCGCTCCCCGAGAAGCAGGACGAGGAACTCGTCGCCGCCCATGCGGATCACCGCGTCCTCGGCCCTCACGTGGCGGATCAGGAACCGGCTGACCGCCACCAGGACATCGTCGCCGGCCTGGTGGCCGTGCTCGTCGTTGTAGGTCTTGAAGTTGTCGATGTCCACCAGGATGGCCCCCCAGTTGGCCTGGGGGTCGCCGCAGCGGTCCGCGATGCCGGTCAGATAACGGCGGTTGTAGCAGCCGGTCAGCGGGTCGCGCAGGGAGAGGTCTTGCAGGGACTCTTCGAGCTGCTTGCGGCGGGTGATATCGACCAGGATGCCGTGGTGCAGGATCTGGCCGGTCGCGGGGTCCTGGACCGAGTAGCAGGTGTCGAGGACGGTGCGCTCTTCGCCGTCGGGCCGGCGGAGCCGGATCTCGAAATCCCGCAGCTCCCCGTCCCGGGCCAGGATCTCGGCTTCGAGGGACCTTTGGGCGGGATCGGCGTAGAGATCCTGGGCCTGGTACCGACGCAGGTCGGCGAGCGAGGAGACCCCGAACATCTCCAGGCAGGCCGGGTTGGCGTCGAGAATCTCGCCCGCCTGATTGGTGATGTAGATCCCTTCCCGCAACTGGTGGACGAGTTGGCGCAGGGTCTCCGGATCCTCCAGGCTGCGGAACCGGTTTGCACCCATGCCGCCCATTATGACAGACCCGCGGAAGCAGTCCGGGAGCCTGTACGCTCCGCATCGCCGGTCGGTGAATATTCAGGCGATCAATCAGGCGTTTCGTCGGAAAAGTCGAGGATCAGCTCGGTCCACATTTTGCCGGGGGCGTCCCCCTTGGTGCCCGGCTGGAAGCGGACCTTCCGCGCGGCTTCGAGAGCGGCCTCGTTGAAGCCCAGGCCCGACTTGCTCCCCTCGCGCACCTTCGCCTCGATCACCTGTCCCTCTTCGTCTACCAGCAGGGCCAACCGGATGCTGACCTTCTTGCCGGTGCCGCGGGCGGCTTCCGGGTAGGAGTAGGAGGGAATGTCGAGAGGGATGGGAGCCTCGACGCCCGGGCCGGGAAGGATCATGTCGCCGCGCTGGAACGGGGCGGTCTCGGCCGGCGGCGCCTCGACGGCGGCTGGCGGTGAAGCCTTCTCCGGCTTGGGGATCTCGGAAACTTTCGACGGAAGCTGGGCTGAGGCCG
>DATAHG010000708.1:0-2496 GCA_036263295.1 Thermoanaerobaculia bacterium
GCCAACGCCAACCTCCTCAAGGCACAGGCGTCCTATGACTGCACCGGCGAGCTCGACCTGAGCGCCATCATCATCAACACCTCGGTGCGCATCGAGGACATGCGGTTCGACGACGGCTCGGTCCTCGAATTCGACGGCAGCGCCTGGGGGATCGGGCTGGGCGCCACCGGCAAGAGCATCGGCGCGGGCACCTTCAATGTTCCGCCGAGCCAGTTGCTCCGGGAGGACAAGATCCTGATTCAGGTGTTCTTCCTCACCGTCGGAATCGGCGGCGTCGAGATCACCTTCTGGAACGAGTACGAGTACCTCGGCATCTTCGCCTGCGGCTCGATCGGCGCCGGCGCCGGCAGCTTCGGAGGCGACGGCAAGTTCAGCCAGGGCTGATCGATCTCGGAAGCCAGCCCCTCTCCTGGCCGCAGCCCGGCCGGGAGAGGGGAACCCCGGTGCGGCCGGGCTCGGGTCCTCCCTGTGATACCCTTCGCGGTTTCTGGAACGGACCCGAGGATCTCCCATGACCGACACCACCCCCTCTTCCACCCCCGGACGCGACTTCATCCGCGACATGGTCGAGCGTGACCGCGCCGCCGGCAGGCACGGCGGCCGGGTGGTCACCCGCTTCCCGCCGGAGCCCAACGGCTTCCCGCACATCGGCCATGCCAAGTCGATCTGCCTCAACTTCGGCCTCGCCCTGGAGAACGGCGGCATCTGCCATCTCCGCTTTGACGACACCAACCCCGAGACCGAGGATCAGAAATATGTCGAGGCGATCCAGCGCGACGTGCGCTGGCTGGGCTTCGACTGGGGAGAGAACCTCTTCCATGCTTCGGATTACTTCGAGAAGCTCTACGACTTTGCCGTCGAGTTGATCAAACGGGGCAAGGCCTATGTGGACAGCCTGAACGAGGACGAGATCCGCGAATACCGCGGCACCGTCACCGAGCCGGGCCGCCCGAGCCCCTACCGCGACCGCAGTGTCGAAGAGAACCTCGATCTCTTCGCGCGCATGCGGGCCGGCGAGTTTCCGGACGGCGCCCACGTGCTGCGCGGCAAGATCGACATGTCGGCGGCCAACATGAAAATGCGGGACCCGCTGTTCTACCGCATCAAGCACGCCACGCACTATCACCGCGGTGCCTGGTACATCTATCCGATGTACGACTTCGCCCATCCGCTCTCGGACGCGATCGAAGGCATCACCCACTCGCTCTGCACGCTGGAATTCGAGAACAACCGGGACATCTACGACTGGCTGGTCGACACTCTCGAATTTCCCGACCCGCCGCGGCAGACCGAGTTCGCGCGCCTGAACCTCAATTACACGGTGATGAGCAAGCGCAAGCTCCTGGATCTGGTCGAGCGCAAGGTCGTGTCGGGCTGGGACGATCCGCGCCTTCCTACCCTGGCGGGCTATCGCCGCCGCGGCTTCACGCCGTCAGCGATCCGCGACTTCTGCGAGCGCATCGGCGTCGCCAAGGCCAACAGCACGGTGGACGTGACGCTTCTCGAGTACTGTCAGCGCGAGGACCTCAATCCCGAGGTTCCCCGCGTGATGTGCGTGCTCAGGCCGCTCAAGGTCGTGATCGAAAACTATCCGGAAGACCAGGTCGAAGAGCTGGCCGCGCCGCTCTACCCGCACGACGTGCCCAAGGAAGGGAGCCGCAAAGTGCCGTTCTCGCGGGTCCTCTACGTTGAGCGCGACGACTTCGCCGAGGTGCCGCCCAAAGGTTTCCATCGCCTCTCGCCGGGGCGCGAGGTGCGGCTGCGCTACGCCTACCTGGTGCGTTGCGGAAGCGTGGTGAAGGACCCTGGGACCGGCGAGATCGTGGAACTGCGCTGCACCTACGATCCCGCCACCCGCGGCGGCACCGCGCCAGATGGCCGCAAGGTCCCGGGCACCCTGCACTGGGTCTCGGCGGAGCAGTCTGTGCCCGTCGAGGTGCGGCTCTACGACCGCCTCTTCAAGGTCGAGCGACCGGACCTGGAAGACGCGCCCATGGACTCCCTGCTCAACCCGAATTCGCTGGAAATCCTGACCGGAAGCCGCCTGGAGCCGGCCGCGGCGGACCCGGCCATGGCCGAGCGCCTGCAGTTCGAGCGGCAGGGCTATTTCTTCCACGATCCGGTCGATTCAAAACCGGACCACCTCGTCTTCAACCGCATCGTCCCCCTGCGCGACTCCTGGGCCGCGGAAGCCCAGAAACCGGCCGCCGCCGCACCGGCTCCGCCAAAGTCGGCCGAGCCGAAAAAGGCCAAGGAAAAGGAAGAGAAGGCCCCCGAGCCCCTCACCGCCGAGGAGCAGGAGCTCCTGGACCGCCTGCGCCCCGAGCTTCTGCCGCTCGTGCAGACCGTGCTAGCCGCCCACCCCAAGGAGGTCGAGCGCTACCGCAGCGGCCAGACGGGTATCCTCGGCTTCCTCATTGCCCAGGTCATGAAGCAGGCCGCCGGAGCGGGCGGAGGGAAGCCGAACCCGAAGTTCGTGAGCCTGATCCTGACTGG
>DATAHG010000709.1:0-1809 GCA_036263295.1 Thermoanaerobaculia bacterium
CGGTCTACGAGCTGGTGCCCTACCGGGGCACGATCTTCAACGTGAAGGGGCTGAACGGCTACACCGTGAGATTCATCGTGGAAGAGGGGGAGGTCACCGCCGCCAGCTTCGTCCAGCCCAACGGCGTCTTCCGGGCGGTCAAGAAGAAGGCCGGGCGTTGAGCCCGGGATCTCCCGAATCTTGATGCCCTCCAACGCCTGGCACCGGTTCCGGTACACCCTCTGGGCCCCGCACTACGATCGGGTCACCAAGCTCCACCGCGAGCGCCGGCGGTCGATCGAGCTTCTGGCGCTGCGGCCGGGGGAGCGGGTACTGGTCAACGGCTGTGGAACCGGGGCCGACCTTCCCCTCCTGCCGGCGGACGTGAACGTCCTGGCGACCGACCTCACGCCGGCCATGCTGCGCCAGGCGCGGGCCCATGCGCGGCCCGGGATCGACTTCGCGGTGATGGACGGCATGGCCCTGGAGCTGCCGGAGGGCTCCTTCGACGCCGCCCTGCTCCACATGGTGCTGGAGGTGATCCCCGATCCGGCCCGCTGCCTGGCCGAGACCGCCCGGGTGCTGCGGCCGGGCGGGCGGATCGCGGTGTTCGACAAGTTCCTGCCGGACGGCCTCCGCCCCGGCCTGGCGCGCCGGGCCGGCCTCGCCCTCCTCGACTTCGTCTTCACCAGCACGAACCGCCGGATGGGGGAGATCCTGGAGCGCTCCGGGGCTCCCCTCGCGATCGAGCACGACGAGCCCGCGGTGGCCTCCTACCGCCATCTGCTCCTGCGCAAGACGGCCTGAAATAAAAACGGCGCGGGAGCGGCGAGCCCCCGCGCCTTCGGATCCCTGGCGAGGGATCAGCGGCAGCCGCTGTAAATCGAGCTGTAGGCGGCCTTGTCGTCGGAGTCGAGCGACGACTTCGAGAAGTCGCAGGCCCCGAACGTGGGGTACATCGTGGAGGCCCCGACGCTCGAATGGCCGAGGCCGACCGCGTGGCCGAACTCGTGGGTGGCGACGCCGGTCAGGTCGTAGCCGCCCGAGCAGCCCGAGGAGGTCTGCCAGTTGAACGCGTTGTTGAACCGGACGTCGACTTCCTGGAAGCGGTAGATCAGGTTGCCGTTGCAGACCTGGGACTGGCTGTTGTCCGTGGTCGTGTAGCTGGTCAAACCCAGGGTGGTGCCGCCGAGCTTGGCCCAGGAGACCACGTTGACGCCGTCGGCGCGGGCGCCGGAGAGCGTGGTCGTGCTGCCGAGGCTCGCGATGCCCCAGGCCCGGACGCCCGAGCTGATCGCGCTCGCCGTGGCGCTGGAGCTGAGGCAGCAGCTCGGGCCGTTCGAGTTGTTGAGATGGAACACCGCGTCAGACGAGCTGAACCACTTGCGGCCGTTCAGGGTATAGGCGAAGGTCATCGAGGAGGACAGCAGAAGGACTCCGCAGATCAAGGCGACTTTCTTCATGATTTTCCTCTTGCGCCAGGCGCAGGATGATCGGTTCTCGAGCTCGGTCCGGAACGGGTCAGAACGGGCGGCGCGCGAGCTGCCGCATCTGCCGCAGCGGGATCGTCTCGACCGGCACCTCGGTGATGCCGACCATGTTGAGGTCGTCGAGACTGCGGGTGAGCACCTGCGAGCCGTCCTTGGCGCGCAGCACGTTCCACTTGCCGAACGACAGGCCGAGGGTGTGGTACTCGCCGTCGATGCTCTCGAGCTGGACGAACACCTTGTCGCCGAGCTGGTAGTGGGCCTCGCCCACGGTCACCACGTTGACGTTGTCGAGGCTGCCGCCCCAGGCGTCGAACACGAAGATCTCGCCGGGCCGCACGGC
>DATAHG010000710.1:0-5052 GCA_036263295.1 Thermoanaerobaculia bacterium
CAGCAGGATCGGTCCCTGGCCGATCGAGACCGAAATGGTCTCGCCCGGGTACCAGGGCATCTTGCGCGCCTTGAGGCTCCAGGCCGGGTCCGGCACCAGGCCGGCCTTCTCGCCCTTGATCTCGATGCCGGTGTGCGAGCCCAGGCCGAACAGCCGGGAGTAGCGCGCGATCCGCTCGATCCCGAGCTTCTGGCCGAGCTGGTAGAAGTAGACGTCGCACGACAGCTTGAGGGCGCGGTGGATGTCCACCGTGCCGTGCCCGCCCTTCCTCCAGCAGCGGAACTGGTGGCCGTAGATCACCGCCGCGCCGCCGCAGAAGACGCTGCTGTGCTCGTCCACCACCCCCTCGGTGAGGCCGGCCACGCCCATGATGATCTTGAATGTCGAGCCCGGCGAGTAGGTGTTCTGGATCGCCCGGTTCTGCAGTGGGTGGTTGTCGGCGTTGAGCAGCGCCTGCCACTCCTCCTGCTGCAGCCGGCGGGCGAACAGGTTGGGGTTGAACGACGGCGAGGAGACCAGGGCGAGGATTTCGCCGTTGCGGGGGTCCATCGCCACCACCGCGCCGACCTTTTCAGGGCCGTCGAGCCAGCGCGCCGCCTCCTGCTGGAGGTCGAGATCGAGGGTCAGGTTGAGGTTCTTGCCCGGTACCGCCTCGGTGCGGGCGAACTCCTGGAGCAGCTCGCCGCGGCTGTCCACCACCACCACCCGCTCGCCGTCCTGGCCGCGGAGCTGCGCGTCGTAGGTCTGCTCGACCCCCTTCTTGCCGACCAGGTCGCCCGGCTGGTAGAGCCCCTCCGAGGCGGCGATCTCGTCCTGGGTGACCTCGCCGAGATAGCCGATGACGTGCGCCGTCTGCTCGCGGTGGCGGTAGAGGCGCAGGTGCTGGACGTCGGTTTCGAACTCCGGGTATTCGAGGCTGGTGACCCCGAAGCGGGAGACCTCGGAAAGGGAGAGGTCCTCGGCGAGCAGCACGGGCTTGAACTCCGGCACGCCGCGATAGCCGTCCATCAGCGCCCGCAGCTCGGGCAATGGCTTGCCCAGCACCTCGGAGGCGAAGCGCAGGCTGCGTTCGACGTCGGTCGCCCGGCTGCGGTCGAACATCAGGTTGTAGCTCGGGATGTTCTCGACCATCAGGCGGCCCTTGCGGTCGTAGATCAGACCGCGGGGCGCCTTGATGGGAAGCTTGCGCAGGCGATTGTTCTCGGCCAGCTCGCGGTAGTACGTGCCCTGCACGATCTGGGCGAACCAGAAGCCGGCGCCGATCGCCAGAATGAGGACGGTAACCACGGCCCGCATGACGCGGAGGCGTTGAACGAGATCGTCCCGGTGCTCACGGACGACTTGCATACGAGGACCTCAACCCAGGCGAAGACGGTTCATGCGATTGCGGCGCCGGGTGTCCATCCCGGAGCGCCACCGGCGTCCGGCGACATAGGCGGCCATGCCCAGAAGACCGCAGGCGATGGCCTTGACGGCGACCCAGAGGGGCTCGGGCAACGACGGCTCGGGGAGCAGGAGGAAGGCGAGACCCACCACCACGGCCTGTTGCGCCGCCGAGGCGAAAGTCACGACCCCGAGGACGCCGGTCGCCCGCTGGATGACGAGATGCTGCGCCAGCCGCGCCGTGCCGTAGCCCACGATGGTATCAGCGAATCCGAAGAGACCGAAGGGGCCGCCGGTCAGCGTATCGTGCAGGAGCCCGATGAAGAACCCCACGAAGAGGGCCGACAGGGTCTCCCCCTCCAGGGCGTAGAGCACCACGACGACCAGGAAGACGTCGATGAGCCGGCCGAAGTCGGCATAGAGCTGCATGCCGGCGAAATGGACCAGCAGGGCGGCGGCGAGCCCGCCGAAGAGCTTAAGGGCGCGCACCGGGCAGGGCCTCCTTGATGGCGGGGGGGACGGGCTGGCTCTCCAGCAGGTAGACCTGGTCGAGCGAGCCGAAATCGACCGCCGGCACCAGCTTGATGCGGTGGAAGAGCTGCCCCCCCTCCTCGACCGATACGATGGTCCCCACCGGGATGCCGCGCGGGAACACGCCGTCGATGCCGGCAGTCAGCACCCGGTCCCCCGGCCGCACCTCGGCCTGCAGGGGGACGTAATCCAGCTCCAGGCCGCCGCCGCTGCCGCCCCCACCGCGCACCACCCCCTGGCGGCGGGTGCGCACGATCATGCCGCCGACGCTCGCGGCGCGGTCGGTGATGAGCTGCACCTTGGCATAGGGTCCGGACACCGCGATCACCCGGCCGACCAGCCCCTCGGGGGCGAGCACCGGCTGGTCCTTGCGGGCCGGCCGGTCGCCGGTGTAGAGCACCAGCGTGCGCAGCCATGAGGCGTGATCGGCGTAGACCACATCGACGGCGCGAATGTCGCCGGCCGGTGGCGTCGCGTACTGGACCGCGGCGCCCAGCCGGGCGAGGTCGCCGTCCACGTCGGAGAGGCGCAGCAGGCGCAGGCGTAGCGCCAGCACCTCCTGGCGCAGCAGCCGGTTCTCCTCCTGCAGGCGGCCGCGCATCTTCCACCCCTCGCGGGTCTCGGAGAGGCCGTCCGGCACCTGGGCCACCGAACGCGCGACCGGGCCGAGCAGGCGCAGCCCGACCCTCTCCAGGTAGGTGTCGGACCCCTCGCCCCGCCCTCCCTGAATGGCGAGGAACACGAACTGCCCGACCAGCACCAGGATCAGCAGCCAGCCGGTGCGGCGCTCGTCCACGGCTCGAAGCCCGTCTGGCCCACTACCGGCCCATTACCGGATGGAAACCTTGCGCAGGAGGTCGATGTCGCCCAGCACCCGGCCGGTGCCGAGGACCACGGAAGCCAGCGGATCCTCCGCGAGCACGACAGGCAGGCCGGTCTCGTCGCGCAGACGCTGGTCGAGGTTGCGCAGCAGCGCCCCGCCGCCCGACAGCACGATGCCTTTGTCCATGATGTCGGCCGACAGCTCGGGGGGCGTGCGCTCCAGCGCCATGCGCACCGCCTCGACGATCGTCGCGACGGGCTCGGCCAGGGCCTCCCGGATCTCCTCGTCGGAGATAGTCAGCGTCTTGGGCACGCCTTCGACCAGATCGCGCCCCTTGATGTCCATCTTGATCTCTTCCTTGAGCGGGTAGGCCGAGCCCAGCTCGATCTTGATCTGCTCCGCGGTGCGCTCGCCGATCAACAGGTTGTACTTGCGCTTGAGATACTGGATGATCGCGACGTCCATCTCATTGCCGGCGATCCGCACCGAACGGCTGTAGACCGTGCCGGCGAGCGAGATGACCGCGACGTCCGTGGTGCCGCCGCCGATATCCACGATCATGTTGCCCGACGGCTCGGTGATCGGCAGCCCGGCGCCGATCGCGGCCATCATGGCCTGCTCCACCAGGAAGACCTCCGAAGCCCCGGCCCGCATGGCCGAGTCGCGGACCGCCCGCTTCTCGACCTGGGTGATCTCCGACGGCACGCCGATGACGATCCGGGGATGGACGTACATCTTGCGGCCGTGGGCCTTCTTGATGAAGTGCTCGAGCATCCGCTCGGTGACCTCGAAGTCGGCGATGACGCCGTCCTTCATCGGCCGAATGGACTCGATATTGCCAGGCGTACGGCCCAGCATCTCCTTGGCCTCGCTCCCGACGGCTTCGATCCGCCCGGTAAGCTTGTTGATGACGACGACAGAGGGCTCCCGCACGACGATCCCCTGGTTACTCGCGTAGACCAGGGTGTTCGCGGTGCCGAGATCGATGGCCAGATCTTTGGAGAAGTAGCGTAACAGCGAGGCAAGGGGCATCGGCCTTCAAAGTCCTTTTGGTGTCCCCGGCGGGCTTACGACTCGGTGTGGCCGACAGCCGGAGAGGTTTACAGTTTCGAGCGAACGACAACAGACCTGCTGATCAAGGATTCTCGACAAAGACGCGGTGCCGGCGGACAGTCTCATTCCCCCATCCGTCCTGCGCGCGGATCTCGATGAAGCTCCAACCTTCCTTGCTGAGCTGAATGGTCTTGGTAAACGAACCGTCGACGTCCACCTTGACCTGCTCGCCGTTGATCTCGACGCGCGAGCCGGACTCGGTGCGGCCGTTGACGATGAAGATACTACCGTAGGGTTTGACATCTTCAAGGTCCAGAACGGGCGGCGTGGCATCTTTTTCGCCCCCCGCCTCCTGGAACGACGCGACCCGGAACTTCCGCGGCTTGCTCCAGGGGCCCTGGGCGCCGTCGCCGGCATAGGCCGCGACGCGCCACTGGAACGTCCCCTCGCCGCGCAGACCCAGGGTGGCCCGGGTGCGCGTCCGGCGGGGATCCTCGATCACGTTGTCGACGAAGAGATTGTTGCGCGACACCTGCAGCTCGTAGTGGGCGGCGCCCGGCACCGGCTTCCAGGCCAGCACCAGCGACCTCGTCCGCGCCATGTCGAGATCCAGATTGTCGGCCGGATCGATCGGCTCGGGGCGGCCGGGCAGGGCGGTCGCTTCGGAGAGCAGCTCGCCGGTCTGTACGACCTGCTGAAGCGCCTTGACCTCGCGTTTCAGGCCCCCCTTCGAGGACAGGTCCATGCCGCCGCTGATGGCGCCGAAGCGGCCGCGGTTCGACTCCTTGTCAAAGGCGACGAACGCCTCGGAGGACTCCTTGACCTGCGCCACCGCGCCGGGCGTGCTGACCTGGCTGCCGTTCTGGGTGGTGTTGAGATCGACCCAGCCGTACTCCATCTCGATCGACTGCCGCGCCGGCTTGCCCCCCTCGGCCCTGCCGAGCGAGACGATGAACTGGGTATTGGAGCGCACCGTATAGAGCGTGCCGTCCACGAACATGATCTCGGCCGAGCCGTTGTCCGAGGTCCGCACATAGTCGCCGGGGTGGAGCGGCACCCGGCTGCGGGCCTCCTCCCAGTCACCGCCCGCGGAGCGGCGATAGGCCACCTCGCCCTGCACGGCGATGAACTGCGCCTGGCCGACCGAGCTCGGGACCTCCATCAGCTCGAGCAGCGAGAGGAGGATGGCGTAGCTCTCCCCGGAATCCCGCAAGGCGGCCCGGTAGTCCCGCGAGCCGAAGCTCGCCTGCGCTTCCTGGAAG
>DATAHG010000711.1:0-4791 GCA_036263295.1 Thermoanaerobaculia bacterium
TCGGCCTCTCGATGCTCCTCTTCACGAGCCGCTCGTTCGCCTTCGTCCGCCAGCCGACGATCCCTTTTTCGGATGTGGTCTTCTACTTTGGAGACCGCTACAACCGCTACGCCGACGCGCTGGGGGTGGAAAACCCATCGATTCTCCTCCCGGACCTCGGCGGCGCCCTCTGGACCTCGAAGCTCCGCGTCTACGACCTCGCGGGCCTGTGCGACCGCACGATCGCCAAGACCCGGGACCGCGATCAGAAAGCTTTCTACGATTACATTTTTGGCGAGGTCCGGCCGACCTTCCTGCGGACCTACTACACCTGGTCGATCGTCTCGCCGCTCGAACGGGACTCGCGCTTCCAGCGCGACTACGTCCCCCTCGTCGCCTTCTACGAGCCGGAGGTCAAAGCCCGCACCGGCCATCCGTACGTGTCCGGCGAATTCGTCCGCCGGGACGTCGCCGAGCGGCATCCGGACGTCATCGCCGCGATCCGCAACGAAATGCAGGAAGACTGGAAACGGGACCTGGCCATCCGCCTGAACCTCCCCCGCCCCGCCAAGCCCGGCCTGAAGCCAGGCGGGTCAGGGCCGATCCCCCCGCCGGAGGAGGCGATGCGGATTCTTGCGCCCCTCGTATCCCATGCGATACAGTAAAGCCGATGCTTGAGGTCCGCCAGACAGCAACCTACTCTGCCTGGTTTGCCGCCCTCAAGGACAGAAACGCCGGCGATGTGAAACCTGTCGGAGAGGGCGTATCGGAATTGCGAGTGAACTACGGCCCGGGTTACCGCGTGTACTTCGTTCAAAGGGGCAGCGAATGCGTAATTCTGCTCGCTGGTGGCGACAAGTCATCGCAAGACCAGGACATTCGTGAGGCCAAGGCACTCGCACGTGATTTATAGGAGCCCTTCCATGCCCAAGACAACCACCACTCCCTGGGATCCCGCTGAGCACCTGAAAACCGAAGACGATATGGCTGCTTACCTCGAAGCCGCGCTGGAAGAAGGGGACGCCGCTCTTGTCGCCGCCGCCCTAGGGGACATCGCACGAGCAAAGGGCATGACCCAGGTCGCACGAGAAGCTGGATTAGGCCGCGAGAGCCTCTACAAGGCGCTTTCGCCGTCCGGCAACCCTGAGCTCTCGACAATCCTCAGGGTGATCAGCGCACTCGGCCTGCAATTGCATGCAACGCGAGCCGCCGCGAAAAGTGCCGGCTAGCCGGCAGGGCACCTGATCAGTCCCGCTCCTTGTACCCCGTCACCGCGTCGCGGTTCCCCTGGGCACTGTTGACGCGATCCTTGAGGAAGCACTCCCGCGTGGTCTGGATGTAGGTGTACGCCTGGCAACGGGAGGCGTCCCGGCATTCCTGCTTGCATTCGGTCAGGTTGCGCACGCGGAAAGAATCGTAATCGTTTCCCTTGCGATCGACGCCGTACTCCTCGGTGAGCCGCGCGAGGCCGCCACCGCTGCCGTAATCGGAGTCCGACTTGTAGCCGGTGACCGCGTCGTAGTTGTCGCGGGCGCTGTTGATCCGATTCTTGAGGTAGCACTCCCGCGAGCTGCGGATGAACGTATACGCTTGGCAACGGCTGTCCCGCCGGCACTCCTGCTTGCAGTCGTCCAGGCTGCGGGACCGGAACGAATCGTAATCGTTGCCCTTGCGGTCGCGCCCCGACTCCTCGGTCAGAGAGCCGCCGCCACCGCCCGGATAGGGGGGACGGGTCTCCCCTGCGCCGCCGTCGGTCTTGTAGCCGGTCACCATGCCGCCGTCGCGCTGGCCCTTGTTCACCCGGCTCTTCAGGTAGCAGTCCCCGCTGCGGGTGTCGAACGTGTAGGCCCGGCAGCGGCTCTCGCGGTTGCAGGCCCGCTGGCACTCGTTGAGGTCGCGGCCCCGGAACGAGGTGTAATCGTCGCCCCGGCGGTCATAGCCCGGCTCCTCGGTGAGATTGCCGATCCCGCCGCCGCCCCCGAATTCCTGCTTGACGCCGGTGACCCCGTCCCGGGAGCGCTGGGCCGAGTTCACCCGGTCCTTGAGGTAGCACTCCTGCTTGCTGGGAAGATAGGTGTAGGCCCGGCACCGCGAATCCTTGCCGCAGGCCGACTTGCAGGCATCCAGGTTGTTGGTCTGGAAGGAGTTGTAGTCGCTCCCCACCCGGTCGTAGCCATACTCCTCGGTGAGGCGCTGCGCCGAAGCCAGAGCCGGCCAGACCAACAAGACGAGCACGCCCAGGAAGCCACTGAATCGCTGCGTTGCCTTCATCGCCGCCCTCCTCCCGTTCAAGGATCAACCCTATTCTACAGGAGGGAGGAAGGCGGCGTGGGAGGTCTACCAGACCCGGCAGGCGTTCTCCCGCACCATCGGAGCCCCGGCCGGACAGTTGAAGGCCTTCTGGAACTCCGGCATGTTGGAGACCGGCCCGTTCACCCGGTACTTGCCCGGCGAGTGCGGATCGGTCTGCACCCGCAGCTTCTCGCCCTCCGGCGTGGCGTTCTGGCACCAGACCTGGGCCCAGCCGAGGAACACACGCTGCTCCGGGGTGAAGCCGTCGCGCAGCGGCGCCTGCTTCCCCTTGAGCGTGTCCTGGAGCGCCATCAGGGCGATGCGCAAGCCGCCGTTGTCGGCGGTGTTCTCGCCGAGCGTCAGGCGGCCGTTCAGATGGACGCCGTCCGACACGGTGTAGGCCGTGTACTGGTCGGCGATGCAGGAGACGCGCTTCTCGAACTCCGTCCCGTCCTCCGCCGTCCACCAGTCGGTCAGATTGCCCTTGGCGTCGAATTTCCGGCCCTGGTCGTCAAATCCATGGGTCAGCTCGTGACCGATGACGCCGCCGATGCCGCCGAAATTCACCGCGTCGTCCATCTCCTTGTCAAAGAACGGCGGCTGCAGGATGCCGGCCGGGAAATTGATGAAGTTTTCCGGCGGGCTGTAGCTCGCGTTCACCGTCGGCGGCGTGGTCCGCCACTCCAGCGGGTCCACCTTCTGACCGATCTTCGAAAGGTTGCGGGCCTCCGCGAAAGCCGCGCCGCGCGTGGCGTTGCCGAGCGCGTCGCCGCGCACGATCTTGTAAGCCGAGTAGTCCCGCCACTTCTCGGGATAGCCGATCTTGTTGCCGATCGCGGCGAGCTTCTCGATCGCCTTGGCCTTGGTGGGATCGGTCATCCAGTCCAGGCTGCGGATGTCGCGCTCCAAGGCCGCCTCGAGCGCCTGCACCATCTTGGCCATCCGCGCCTTGCCCTCCGGCCCGAAGGTAGCCTCGACATAGCGCTGTCCCAACGCCTCGCCGAGCTGGCGGTCGGTGAGCTCGACACAACGGCGCCAGCGCGGCCGGAGCTCCTTCGCTCCCGCCAGGGTCTTCTGATAGAAGCTCCAGTCCTCGTTGACGAAAGCCGTCGGGAGAAGCGGCGCGGCGCGATGCACGGTCTGCCAGCGCAGGTAGGTTTTCAGGTCGTCGAGGCTGCGGGTCTCCAGGACCTCATTCATCCCCTTGAGGAAGTCCGGCCAGCCGATGTTGACCTCCGTGAAGGCCGGGGCGCCCGTCGCCTTGACATAGGCGTTCCAATCGAAACTCGGAGCGAGCACGGCGAGTTGCTCGCGCCCCATCTTGTGGTAGCGATTGGTGGGCTCGCGCCGCTTCACCCGGTCGAGCGAGGCCTTGGCGAGCGCGGTCTCGATCTCCATCACCGTCTTGGCGTGCTGGGCGGCCGCTTCTTTCGAATCGCCCATCAGCTCGAACATCCGCTGCACATGGGCCGGGTACTGCTCGCGCACGGTCGCGAGCCGCGGCTCGTCGCCGAGGTAGTAATCGCGGTCCGGGAGACCGAGGCCGCTCTGGTCCGCCGAGGCGATGTTCATCGAGGCGTTCTTGAAATCCGGCCCGGCGCCGAAATTGAACAGCGCCGGCACGCCGTCCCGGTGCAACACGGCCAAGACGGGAGCGAGATCCTTTTTCGACTTGAGACCGTCGATCGGCGCGAGCATCGCCTTGAGCGGCGCGAGGCCCTTGGCCTCGATTCCGGCCTCGTCCATGCAGCTCGCGTAGTAGTCGCCGATCTTCTGATCGATGGCGGCGCGCTTCGGGTCCTGCTTGGAGGTCTTCTCCAGGATGCCGCGCATCGTCATCTGGTTGTACTCCGACAGCTCGTCGAAGCGGCCCCAGCGCGAGCGGTCCGGCGGCACCGGATTCTTCGCGATCCAGCCGCCGCAGGTGAACTGGTAGAAATCGTCACAGGGCTGGACCGAGCGGTCGATCAGGGACACGTCGAACGCCGGAGCGGCGAGCGGCTCGGCCTTGGCGGCGTCCATGCCGGACGCGGGCGGCGGGGTCTGCGCGAAGGCGGTCATTGCCTGGCCGGCAATGAGTAGTGCAGACAGGGCAACAGGGCGGAAATGGTGGCCCATGGGCTCTCCTCTTGAAGGATGAACGTCAGGTCTCGACACCGGGGCTCGGGAGGCCGAGCGGGGGCTCGGGCCAGTTCCGGGCCGTTACGTCATACACGAAGGAGGGGCCTACGGGCAAGTGGGAGGGAGGCCAAGGGGGGGCGTCAGACCGGGATCGGCAGGTACCTCAAGATCTCCTGAAGCAGCTCATCCGCCGACTTGTCGAGGCCGACCGACATGATCTGGAAGTCGCCGAACCCGAGAGCGCGATTGGCCAGCACCAGCTTGCGCCCCGTCGGGGAGAGCTCGCTCAAGGTGACCTCCGGCTGTCGGAGCGAGAAGCAGATCACCTTGTTCCCCTTGATCTTACCGATCCAGGCGCCGGTGAATTCGGACCAGGGGATGGTCCCGATCTTCCAGTGG
>DATAHG010000712.1:0-11130 GCA_036263295.1 Thermoanaerobaculia bacterium
ACCGGAGCGGTTGGGGGGGCGAAAAAAGGGCGGGAATGGGTCTCATGGCTGGCTCGGACCTAAATGGAAAGGTGCGCCCTGCGTCGGGAGGTGAGACACCCACCTCCCGAACGCAAAACCCAACTCTTGCTGTTGCAGTTATTTGAGAGGACTAGATCAGACTAGAGGGCAGTAGGACTCGATCTTCATCTCCGCCAGCAGACGAGCGAAAGCCCGGTCCATCGTCACCAGGAGAGCGCCGTGGCGACGAGCCGCGACCGCGTAGAACATGTCGTACACCGAGTGTCGGTAGGTGGTCGCCGCACCCAGAGCTTCCGCCGCGAGATCGCGGCCTGGTATCAGGACTTCAATCAGATTCAAAGCCTCTTCGAGGCGAACCGTCGCCTCTGTCGCCGTCAGATGGCCGGCGCGGACATACTTCCAGACGGCGTTGCTGGCTTCGGAGCAGAAGAGGTCCGGAGACGCAATGACCGCGACGTCATCCAGGCAACGGGAAATGTCTGGCGCACGATCGCCAGACAGGACGAAATGAATGGCCGCCGACGCGTCGAGGACGGCCCTTCCCGTCACCGTTCCCGATCCTCGCGGATAAGATCTTCGATCGGAACCGGCAGTTTCCGGACTCCCTCGCTCGCAATACGCTGGTTCACGGCGTCGAGGACTCTCCGGCGCCTCTCCCGTTGCTCGAGCTCGGGAATCCGGCGCAACTCGACAATCGCCTGCTGCGCCAGACTCCGGTGCTCGATCTCCGCCCGCAGGGCCAGCGCTTCATAGACGTCCAGAGGCATGTCACGGATCTGCAAGGAAGGCATGGGCGGCTCCTCTAGTCGAATTCATCATAACGCATGCATTATGGTGAAATCCATCTCATCCGACCGTCGCCTCCCGCGCCGCGAACGCGCGCTCGTCCAGCCAGCGCACCACCACCCGCAGGGCCTCGGGGCGGATCTCGTGCCCCATGTCGAACTCCCGGTAGGTAAGCGAAAAGCCGTAGGAACGCATGCGCTCGCGGGACTCCCGGGCGCGCTCGACGTCGATGCGGTCGTCCTGCGTGCCGTGGACGACCAGCACCGGCAGCCCTTCGTGATCGGGGCGGGGCGGGAAATGCTCGGCGAGCGGCTCGGGGAGCCAGGTCGAGAGCCCGGCCACGCCCGAGAAGCGCTGCGGCTCGCGCAGGGCCAGCTCGTAGGCCATCGTGCCCCCCTGGCTGAAGCCGGCCACCACCAGCTTGGAGCGGTCGATCGGATAGCGCTCGACCGCCTGGTCGAGGAAGGAGCGCAGGGCGTCGGCCCCGCGGAAGAAGGCGTCCACATCGGGCGCCGCGCCCGGCACCAGCGGGAACCAGCCGTAGCCATACATGCCGCCGCCGACCGGCAGAGCGAGCGGACCCTGCGGACAGAGCACCAGGGCGCGGCCACCGTGGAGCATCGGCGCGAGGCCGAGGAGGTCGTGAGCGTTGGCGCCCCAGCCGTGGAGCGCGACGATGGTGGGGAACGGGCCCTCGCCCTGCGGTACGTGCGCGGTATAAAGAAGGTGACTCATGACCGCCCAAGGATAACGCAGGAGCCGCGGGCGAGGTTACCCTATTACCCATCCCCCGGAGCGGCGCCCCCCTCCCAGAACGGGTGCGGGGAGCCAGCCGCGGAAAAGGAGAGGGATTGGTCATGTCGACTCGAAAGCTGCGTCTCACCGTCCTCGCCGGAGCCCTGGCCATCACCCTCGGCGCCCTCCCCGCCCATGCCCTCCCCGGCCCCAGGCTGGCCGACTCCGCCAGCCTGCTGGGGAGCCTGTGGTCCCAACTGGTCTCGTTCTTCGCCGGGGACCTCGCCCCGCTGGAGGTCCAGCCCGACGACCAGGGACGGGGCTACATCGATCCCAACGGAATCGAGAACTCCAACCAGGGGGGCGGCTACATCGACCCCAATGGCGCCCAGAACACCAGCGACACCCGCCTCCTGCACGGCGGCAAGCTCCACCCCTGACGCACCCCCGCCCGGGAAGCCCTGGCCGGCCGGTGCCGGCCAGGGCTTCCCGGGGCTTTGCCACGGGGCCAGAAGTGCGCTAGGCTCTTACAGTTGGCCCACTCCGCTACGGGCACGAACCGGGCCTCAAACGACACCGTATTCGCGAGAAGGAAACCGCCTACTCCCCCTTCTGCAAGCACCATTGACCTGATTCTCACTGGGCTGTCCGGGATCCTCGCCCCCGAGGCCGGATCCGCTGGAGCCCCCGGCTGCAAACTATGTCGAGCTCCGAAGAACAGAACGCCGAAATCACCGAGAACGATCTCTCCTTCCTCCAGCAGGAAGAGGACCCCAGCGGCTCCGCCGAAGCCTCCGGCGAGCCTGGGGAGGTCTCCCCGCACGGGGACGAGCCCGCCGCCCAGGAGCCCATCGAGGCGTCCGCAGGCGGCACCGTCGATGCGGACGTCACCGAGCTGACCGACGAAGCCGAGGCGAGCGGAGAGGGTGGCAACGGCGCGGGGATCCCCTTCCCCGGCACCGACTGGGGCTACGTCGATGAGGAGGGCAACGTCCGCCAGAAGGACACGGCCGACGGCCCCGGGCGCATCGTCGGCAAGATGAAGGGGAGCGATCCCAATGCCGCTTTGCGCTTCTATGTCAACAAGTTCCGCCAGATCACCCAGCGCGTCGAGGCGCTGGAGCGCGATATGGCCAACGAGGCGCAACGGGCGCGCGCGCTCGGCCGCATCCAGTCGATGATCGAGTGGGTGCCGACTGCCGAGGCCCTGGGCGACTTCGACGCCGTCCTGGAGCGCCTGCGCGCCCTGGAGGGGCAGGCCCTGGAGGCGGCGCAGCGCAACCTCGAGCAGAAGGAGGCGCTCTGCGCCCGCGCCGAGGAGCTGAGCGAGTCGCCCTCCTGGAAGGCGACCGGCGAGGCCCTCAAGGCCCTGCAGGAGGAGTGGAAGGCGGTCGGCCCGGCTCCCAAGGAGCAGTCCGACGCGGTCTGGAAGCGCTTCCGCGCCGCCCAGAGCCGCTTCTTCGACCGCCGCAAGGAGCACTTCGGCCGCCTCGCCCAGGAGCAGCAGGAGAACCTCAAGCGCAAGGAAGAGCTGGCCGTCCGGGCCGAGGAGCTGGCGGAGTCGTCCGACTGGAAGGCGACCGCCGAGGCCCTGAAGACCCTCCAGGAGGAGTGGAAGTCGGTCGGCCCCGCCCCGCGCGACCAGGCCGACGCGGTCTGGAAGCGCTTCCGCAAGGGGCTCAACCGCTTCTTCGACCGCCGCAAGGAGCACTTCGACCGGCTCGGCAAGGAGCAGAAGGAGAACTACCGGCGCAAGGAAGAGCTGTGCGTCCGGGCGGAAGAGGTGGCCGAGTCCTCGGACTGGAAGGCCACGGCCGAGGCCCTCAAGGCCCTGCAGGAAGAGTGGCGCACCATCGGCCCCGCTCCCAAGGACAAGGCCGAGGCGGTCTGGGCGCGCTTCCGGGCGGCCAACGACAAGTTCTTCAACCGTCGCTCCGAGCACTTCCAGGAGCGCGACAAGGACCGCGGCGCCCGCCAGAGCGAGTGGAAGGAACGCCTCCAGGAGAGCCTGGAGCGCAAGCGCGAGCAGGTCGAGCGCCTCAAGGAGTCGATCGGCCGCGACCGCGACAACGTCGAGCGCTGGCAAGCCAGCCTCGCCGCCGTCCGCCCCGGCCCCCGCGAAGCCGAGCTGCGCGAGAGCCTGGAGGTCAAGATCGCCGACGTCGGCAAGCGGCTGCAGTCGAAGGAAAGCCGGCTGGTGGAGCTGGAGGACTCGATCAAGGAGATCGAAGCGAAGCTGTAAGAGTTCAGGTAAGGAGGGACCGTCGCGATCCCTCCTTACCCGGCGCCGCAGAAACAGGGATCGTCACCATCACTCCTTACCCAACGCCACAGAAGCAGGGACCGTCGCGGTCCCTCCTTACCCGACGCCCACAGAAGCAGGGACCGTCGTGGTCCCTTCTTACCTGACGCCGCAGAAGCAGGGACCGTCGCGGTCCCTCCTTACCCAGCGCCACAGAAGCAGGGACCGCCGCGGTCTCTCCTTACCCGACGCCGCAGAAGCAGGGATCGTCGCGGTCCCTCCTTACCTGACGCCACAGAAGGAGGGACCGTCGCGGTCCCTCCTTACCCAGCGCCACAGAAGCAGGGACCGTCGTGGTCCCTTCTTACCTGACGCCGCAGAAGCAGGGACCGTCGCGGTCCCTCCTTACCCGACCCCGCAGAAGGAGGGACCGTAGCGGTCCCTGCTTACCCGACGCCGCAGAAGCAGGGATGGCCGCCGTCCCTCTTTCCCGTGCCCGCTGTCGTGCTGATCCGTCACGTGATAAAGTCGCGCCCGGTTAAATCGTGGGACAGCACGACCTCAGCTACCGCCTCTTCTTCGGCCATCGGCGCATGATCCAGGATCTCCTGCGCGAGATCGTGGGCGAGCAATGGGTGGAGCGCATCGATCTCGGCTCCGGCGAGCGCGTCGATGCTTCCTTCGTCTCCCCCAAGCATGAGAACCGCGAAAGCGACGTGATCTGGAAGTTCCGGCGCCAGGATGGTGGCGAGCCGGTCTACGTCTATATCCTCCTGGAGTTCCAGTCACGGCCGGACTTCTCCATGCCGGTTCGGCTGATGGGCTACGAGAGCCTCTTCTACCAGAGCCTCATGGCCAGCCAGCCGGCAGCGGGATGGCGGAAGCTGCCGCTGGTCATCCCGGTCGTCGTCTACAATGGATCCGAGCCGTGGAACGTCGCGACGGACCTCGGCTCCTTGATCGGCGATCTGGATCCTTCGGCGGAGGTCTACCGTCCCCAGTTACGCTACCGGCTGGTGGACGAATCGGCCTACCCCCCGGAAGATCTGGCGGCGCTCGACAGTCCGGTCGCCGACCTCTTTCTCATCGAGAAGAGCCGCGACTGGTTCGAGGTCCGGGCGAGTGTTCAACACTTGCGACAGAGCCTCTCGCCAGCCGAAGACCCATTGCGGCAGGCCTTCGGAACCTGGCTGAAGAAGGTGATCCTGCCGCGCCTCGGAATATCCCAGGAAGAAGTCTCCGCCATGGGGACCCTGGAGGAGGTAGACACCATGCTTGCCGAAAATATCGACCGCTGGAACCGCGAGCTCCGGGAGAAGGCGCTCCAGGAGGGGCGACAGGAAGGGCGACAAGAAGGGCGACAGGAGGGCGAAGCTCGAATCCTGCTCCGGCAGCTTCGCTTGAAGTTCGGTCCGCTGGATGCCGAGACCGAGGCGCGGGTGCGCGCTGGCGATGCGGAACGTCTACTCGTGTGGGGCGAGCGCATCCTGTCGGCCGAGACCCTCGGAGACATTTTTCGAGACTGAGATCAGGTCGCGCTCCCCCAATTCGTGAGCCCTCCGGCTCTCCCATCTGTCATAGACTCCCCCCCACCCGGAGCGGCGTTTCCGCTCCCCTCTCCACCAACTTCATCGTGCGAAACCGGCGCCGTCTCCGACGATTCTTCCGACCCGTCCTGCGTCCTCTTGAAGGGCGCCGGCTCCCGCCGGAGTTGCGGGTGCGCCACGTGGGGCGCATCGCCCGGGAGTTGCCGGGCGGGGTCCACGGCCCCGGGTTCGAGGTTCTGCTGCGGCGCATCGACGGTGCGCCGATCCTCGGAGGCAATCGGGTCGAGACCTTTTTCCAGGGGCGCCACGCCTTCGCCTCGATGCGCGATGCCGTGGCCCGCGCCTCCCGCGAAATCCTGCTGGAGTCCTACATCTTCAAGGACGACGCCCTCGGGCGCGGGACGCTTGAGGCGCTCGCCGCCGCCTCGGACCGGGGGGTGGACGTCAAGGTGATTGCCGACGCCCTGGGGTCGTCCGAAACCCGCAGCGAGTTCTGGCAGGAGATGCGGGCGCGCGGCATCGAGGTCCACCTCTTCCACCCCATGTTCACCCATTTCTGGTACCAGCCGTTCCGCGACCACCGGAAGATCCTGGTGATCGACCGGGAGGTCGGGTTCACCGGCGGCATGAACATCGGCGAGGAGTACGGCTCGCGCCATGCCCGCCCCGGGGAGACCTGGCGCGACAGCCACGTCAAGGTGGTGGGGCCGGCGGCCTGGGAGATGGCGGTGGTCTTTCAGGAGAGCTGGCTGCGGGCGGGAGGCGAGCCGTTCGAGATCGAGCCGCTCGACGCCTCCCGCGCGGAGGCGCCCGGGGCGCGCATCCTGACTCTCGACTCGCGCTACCGGCGGGGGCAGGCCGAGTCGGCCTCGGCTCTCGCGGCGATCACCGCGGCGGCGAAGGAGCGGGTGTGGATCACCAACGCCTACTTCGCCCCCGGGCATGCCGCGGTGCGGATCCTCGGCGCCGCCGCGAAACGAGGAGTAGACGTGCGCCTCCTGTTGCCCGGCAAGACGGATGTGCCGGTCGCCCGCCACGCCGGGCACGGCTTCTACACCAGCCTGCTGCGGCGGGGGGTGCGCATCTTCGAGTACCAGCCGTCGATCCTCCATGCCAAGACCCTGGTCGCGGACAGCTACGTCTCGGTGGTCGGCTCGACGAACCTCGACTTCCGCTCCTTCCTCTTCAACTCCGAGTGCAACCTGGTGATGCTCTGTCCGCAGACGGCCGGCAAGCTGGAGGAGGCGTTTCTGGCGGATCTGGAGAAGTCCACCGAGGTCGAGGTCGCAATCTGGCGCGACCGCCCCTGGCACCACCGGCTCGGCGACCGCATGGCGCGGCTGCTGGCGCCCGTGCTGTGACCTGGTGAGCCGGGTGCCGCGGCGCGGCGAAACTCCGGGTCCGGATCTCCGTATCTGGGAAGGGAGGCCCGATGGGGGGACAAAGCGCCAGACCTGAAATCCGACGCGAAAGAATCCGTCTGATCCGCACCGTCGCTCTCGGGCTGCTGGTGTTCGCGGCCGGAGTAGTCCTCGCCCTGCTCTTTCTCCCCGAATGGCAGACCGGGCCGTTGCGCGACGAGGCTTTCTACCAAGAGCGCTTCCGCGAGGTGGCGGAGCGCGGCGGTTTTCGTCTCGCGCCCGGTGAGCCGCGGGTGCGGCTGACCTCCTGGTCCACCCAGTACAGGCTCTTCTATCGGATCGCCGGGGAAGGGGGGGACGAATGGCTGACCGCCCACCGGGCGGCGGTGCCGGTCGAGGTGCGCCACCACGTCTCGGACGGACGGGCCCAGGGCCGGGGCCTCGATCTCTTCGTCCTGCTCACCGCCGACGGCCGCCCCTGGGGGCTGTCGCTCTGGCCGCGCAGCTTCCAGGAGCTGGCCGTGGGATTCGGGCGGGACACGCAGCCCCTGGACCGGCTGGGGCGTCTGATGCTGGAGCCGGGCGAGAGGCTCGGGCCCGGGCGGGACATTCAACCTCATGGCATGCTCCAGAACATCACCTGGCGACGGATCCCGATCGAGGGCCCGAGCCCGCAGATGCTCGTGGCGTTCAACTCGGGCGCCTTGTCGGTCTTCCGCACGCCGCTCCCTTCCGCAGGCGCCGGCTCGCGGCAACTGGACGGGCTGCTCGGCGGCGCGTCCGATCTCTGGCGCGGCCTGCTGGCCCCATTGCTCCTCCTCGGCGGGGGGGCGTTGTTCCTGGCCCTGGCGGCGCGCGACCAGATCGGGCCGGCGATCGGGGCCGCCCTCGCGGCTCTCTGCCTGGTGACCACGGATTTCAGGCCGACCTGGTATTTCGGCAATTCGGCGCTCGGCCTCTGGTCGATCGCCTGGCTGGTCGCGACGGTGTTCGTGGTCTGGTCGAGCGGCGAGTCGCTGCTGCGTTCCCAGAAGTTCGACTTCACGACCAGTCTGGACAACCTGCGGGCCGGCCGGCTAGGCCCCCGCGGCGGGCGGGCCCTGATCGCCGGCTTCGGCTACGGCGCCGGGTTGGCCGGGGTCTGTCTCGCCCTGGCGGCGCTGGCGGTGGTCCTGCCCGGCCTCTCCCCGATCCAGGCGGTGCCCGATCTGCCAGTGTTCCGGCCGGATACCGGCCTGGTTGGAGAGGGCCTGTTGCTCGCGTCGACCGTGGCCCTTGTTTTCGCCCTCGCCAGCCGGTTCCTGGCGCCGCGCTGGGCCGCCTGGGCCGCGGCGTTGCTCGCCGCGCCGCTGGTCCCCCTCTACCTGATCCCCCACTCCGCCGGCTGGCTGGCGCAGACCGCCGGGGCCGCGGTGCTGGTCGCGGCGTTGCGCCGCCGCGGGCTTGCCGCCCTGCTCACCGCGGCCGTGGTCGGGATGCTGCTGCCGGCCGCGCTCTGGAGCGCCCTCCACCTGCCGTTCATGGCCGGATCGCTCGCGCTGACCGCGGGGATCGTGGCAACGCTCGTCGCCCTCGGGGTGTGGGGGCTCGGCCGCCCGGCCGAGATCGACGCCGTGGCCCGGCCGCCGCGGTTCGTCCGCCGGCTGGAGGAGCGGCGGCGGCGGCGCTATGAGACCGACCTGCTGGCGCGTATGCAGGCGGACATGCTGCCGGAGCGGATCGCCGCGCCGCCGGGGTACGAGGTGGCGGCCCGGGCCGTCCTCGCTCAGGGCATCGGGGGGAACCTCTACGACGCCCTGCGCGACAGCGGCGGCGGCTTCTGGCTGGTCTCGGGCGATGTCGCCGGCCAGGGGCTCGCCTGCTCGATCGCGCAGGCCATGATCAAGGCCGCCCTCCACAGCCTGGTGGCGCCGGACCTCTCCCCGTCCGAGGTGCTGGCGCAGACCAGCCGGGTGCTGCGCGGTGTCGATCCGCAGCGCAATCTGGCGGCGGTGGCGCTGATCCGCCTCGATCCGGCGACCGGCGAGGGCCGCCTTGCCAACGCCGGGCACCCGGCACCGCTGCGGGTGATCGGCTCCGACATGTTCGAGCTGGGGCCGGCCGGCCCCCTGCTGGGCGAGCCCGCGGCCGAGGGGGAGCCGGACCACCCCTTCCACGATGTCCGGTTCGCGCTGCCGCCGGGCGGGGCCTTGCTGCTGGTTTCGGAGACCCTGTTCGACGAGCGCGACCGCAAGGGAGTGCCCTTCGGGATCGACCGCGTGCGGGCCGCGCTCCAGGCGACCGCCGGAAAGGACGCCGAGGCGATTCTCGACGGGCTGTTGCGGAGCTGGCGGCGGCACCTCGGGTCGGCGGAGCTGACGGACGACACCACGGCGGTGGTGGTCCGCCGCCTGCCCTGGGAGGGGGCGTGAGCAAAGCGCGGCCGGACCGCGCCTTGCTGGGCGCCGTCGCCCTGGGGCTCGGCCTGTTCGCGGCCGCCCTGGGGCTGGCATGGCTCCGGCTGCCGGAGTGGCAGGTCCGGCCGTTGCCGGACCGCGCCCTCTTTGAGCAGCGCTACCGGCAGATCGCAGACCGGCTCGGCGTGCGGCTCGCGCCGGGCCGGCCCTATGTGCGCCTGATGGTGGAGGGCAACCACTACAGCCTGGGCTTCCAGGTACCCGGCTACTCCCCCGGCGACCGCCTGGCGCCGGACATCCGGACGGTGGCGGTCCAGGTCTTCCACGCCGCCGCCCTCCCCGGCCAGGGCTCCCGCGAGCTCGAGGTGGACTTCGCGCTCGACGGCCGGCCCTACTCGATCCAATGGAGCAACGTGTCCCCGGGCGGGTTCTTCGGCGTTCCTCAGGCCGCGTCCGACGGGCCGCTCGCCGACCGGATGCAGGCCGAGCTTCTGGAGGTCGGCGAGACCGCCAGGGGGGACCTGTCGCGGCTGGGCAATCTGCTCAGCGGGCGCCGCCCGATCCAGGGCGCGCTGGGCGCCATTCCTCTCGAGATCCGGATCACCCTGGCGGGTTTCCAGTTCGAGGTGGAGCGCCAGGCCTTCGGGTCGGGGATCGATATCGGCTGGAGCGGCTACGCCCTGGGCTTCGGGTTCTTCGTGTTCTTCGCGGCGGTCTTCGGCAGCTTCTTCTATCTGGCGGTGCGGCGCCAGATCAGCGTGACCAACGGCGCCCTCCTTTCCGCCCTCGTCCTCCTCACGTGGGACTGGCCCCGCGCCATCCACACCTCGGGCTGGGGAGTCCTCTGGATCGATGCCCTGATCTTCCTCTGGTATTTCGTCCTGTGGTCCACCGCGGAATCGCTGGTGCGGACGGTGGATCCGGATTCGACCGCCGGGCTCGACGCGATCCGCTCGGGGCGATTCTCCCGCCGGGCCGGCCGGGCCGTGCTGCTCGGCTTCGCCTTCGGCGCCGGGCTCGCCGCTTTCCATCTCGCCGCCCATGCCGCGGCCACGCTCGTCCCGGGGCTCGCTCCGGGCGCGCCCACGGTCACCATCCCGTTTCTCTCCGACTCGGGCGGGCTGGTGGCCGACGCCCTCTGGCTGGCCGGTCTCGCCCTGCTCTGCCTGGCGGTCACCTCGCGCTGGCTGCCCTCGCGGTGGGTGCTGCCGATCAGCATCCTGGCCCTCACCTGGTTCGGCCCGATCGATCTCTCCCCCGGGTGGGTCGAGATGGCGGCCAACCTGGCTTTCGTCGCGGTCCTTCTCCACGTCGGGAGGCGCCATGGGCTGACCGCGCTTCTGACCGCCTCTCTCCTGTCGTTCCTGCTTCCGACCACGGCCTTCACCCTCCTCCACCTGGGTTGGATCCCGGCCGGCGCGGCCCTGCTCGCGGCCTGCGTCCTGCTGGGGATCCAGGGGGTGGTGGGGCTGTCGCGCCCCACCAAGATCGAGGAGGAGCTGGAGGTGCGCCCCCCGGCCTTCGTCCGCCGCATGGAGGAGGAGCGACGGTTCCAGTACGAGCTGGATCTGCTCGCCCGCATGCAGCTCGGCCTCCTCCCCCAGGAGCTGCCGGCGGTCAAAGGGTACGAGCTGGCCGCCCGGTCGATCCTCGCGACCGAGGCCGGCGGAGACCTCTATGACTTCCATCGCGACGCCGACGGTGGGCTGTGGATCACGGCCGGCGACGTGGCCGGCCATGGCTACTCCTGCGCGGTGTCGCAGGCCATGATCAAGGCGGCTCTCGCCAGCCTGATCCCGTCGCGGCGCTCCCCGGCCGAGGTGCTGGGGCGCCTCCACCGCGTGCTCAAGGAGGGGGGGCCGGAGCGCCGCTTCACCACTCTCGCTCTGCTGCGGTTGCAACCCGAGGCCGGCGAGGTCCTGTTCTCGAACGCCGGCCACCCGGCGCCGGTGCTGGCCTCCGCCGCGGCGTCCGAGGAGCTGGACCTGCCCGGTCTGCCGCTCGGGCAAGGGCCGCCCCGGCAGTACGGGGAGACCCGCTTC
>DATAHG010000713.1:0-6277 GCA_036263295.1 Thermoanaerobaculia bacterium
GAAAGAGCGGAGATCAGGACGCCGCTGCCGAAGGCCATCACCGCCGCGATCAGGCGTTGCGGGACCTGGGCGAGGTACCCGATCGCGGCCCCCAGCACCAGGGCTCCGCCCGCCAGCATTCCCCAAAGGCCCGCCTGGACCGCGACTGGAATCGTCATCGTCTCAACAGGACCCCGCCTCGACATCGAGGGCGGACCGCATCCCCTGGTCGCTCCACTCGCGAATCCGATAGCGCAGGCTCTCCCAGCCCTGCTCCTCCGAGATCACATAAATCCGGCCGTTCATGTCCAGCACGCCCAGAGGTTTTTCTTCGAGGATCTCCTTGCGATCGGAAGCGGTCCAACCCCCGGTGATCTGAAGGAGCCGAAAGGCCCCAGGGCCCTCGCTTTCGATCCAGCCCTGCGTAAAGGAGATCCGCCGGCCCCCTTCATACGACTTCTCGGCTTCGAAGTAGTAAAGGGTTTCGGAACCGACCGGCTGGCGCGACCGGTACAGGCGCCGCAGCTCCAGCCGGACCTCGGCCTGCTCGGCGGCGATCTCCGGATTTTTCTGCTGCTCGATGGTCTCGTGCTCCGGCAGGACCAGGGTGGCGATGCGCTCCCCCTCCTCCGAAGCGGGGGCCACCTCGCTCCAGACCTCCACGGGCACGCGCGAATCGAGCGCCAGGGCCCGGGTCTGGGGGGAGCGGTCTTTGGCGGAAACCGGGTCGCGCAGGTTGGTGGTGAGGCCCCAATTCTTGCGGCACAAGGAGTCCGCGCGGACCAGACCCGAAGCCTTCAAGGTCTTCCAGGTATCCCGCTCGTCCGACCAGAAGCGCCAGAAGGAAGTCCGCCGGCTCCCCTTCTGGAACCAGGGGCTCGCCTGATCCGCCAGGCTGGCCCGCGGCGTCCCCTCGTCCGCCCGGGAGAGCGGGGCGTCCCAGCTCCCCCCCCGGTACCGGGCAAAGGGGATCAGCACGCCGTCGGTTCGCAAGGCCCCGACCGTGGTGACGGGATTCAGGGGGAGAGCCGGCGGGCTCACCGGGCGTTGCGCCACCGCCGCGCCACCCAGTGCGCAGAAGGCCACCGCCAGCCCGATCGCTCTGTTCATGGTCCCGGCTCTACCCTCCACAGATGCTCAGTGCAAGAGGAGAGCCAGGATCTCAGTCAGAAGCGCCCAACAGCCGCCGGGCCTGATCGCTCATCAACAGGCCCTGCGGATCGAGCCGGCGCTTGAGGGTAAGGAACGCGGCGAGGCGGGGATCGTAGGCCGCCTGGAAGTCTTCCGGCCGCAGGATGGCGTCTTTCGCCAGGTAGAAACGGCCACCCGCGTCGATCACCCGGGCGGAGATCTCCCTTCCCAGGTCCCAGAGGCGCTCACGATTCTTGGGGACCTGGAAGTCGAGGGCGAGCGACCAGCCGTCGAGGCCGTGGGTCAGCAGGAAGGGGTCGGGACGGTGGCGCTTGAGCACGCCGAGGGAAGAGACGAGACCGCGCTCGCGGCAACGGCGCAGGACCTCCGGCAGCACCAGGCGGACGGCTTCGTCCGGTACGAAGAGCTGGACCTGGATGAAGCCGCGCTCGCCATAGGCGAGTTGCCAGTTGGGCACGTAGTCGAGCAGGAACGAGAAGGCGACCAGCGACTGTAGAAAGGTTTTTCCGGGCTTCTCCCAGCTCGCCAAGGTGTATTTCGCGAAGTTCACCGCGCGGGTGCCCGGCTGGCTCAGCATCGGCCCCATGAAGCGCCAGATCAGGCTGCGCGGAAAGCCGAGGATACGCGGCGGCAGGCCCTGTCTTTCGACGTGCAGGGAGGCGCGACCCTCCGGGTCCTCGCCGTCGTGCAGGTAGTTGGCCTGGTGGATCTGCCCGCGCCCGCCGCCCCAGCAGTCGAGCCAGCCGACCAGATAGTCCGCCACCGGCAGCCGCTCCTCGAAGCGATCGAACATCTCGCCGAGCGACCGGGCGGCGAGCGGCTCGACCCGCACCCGCCCGCTCTCCACCCGCTTGAGCTTCAGCCGCACCCGGCTGATCGCTCCGAGCAGGCCGGCGCCGCCGATCGCGGCGTGGAACAGCTCCCGGTGCTCGTCCCGGCTGCAGCGCAGGAGCTGCCCCCCCACAGTCAGGAGGTCGAAGTCGAGGACGTGCTCGCCGAAGGTGCCGGCCCGGAAGTTGTTCTTGCCGTGGATGTTCATCCCCAGGCAGCCGCCCAGGGTCGGGAACATGGTGCCCGGCACCACCGCCGGCCAGTAGCCGTCCTCGATCGTGCGGCGCCAGACTCCCTCGATGGTCAGGCCCGGCTCGGCCTCGAGGATCCCGTTGACCGGGTCCCAGGAGAGCATCCGCGCCATGCCGGTGAGGTCGATCACCAGCCCGCCGGAGCTGAGCGCCGGGTCCCCATAGCTCCGGCCGGAGCCGCGGAAGGCGACCGGCAGCCGCTCTTCCGCGGCGCGGCGCAACAGGAGGGCGAGCTCTTCGGCGTCGCGCGGGGCGGCGTAGACGCTCGCCGAGCGCAGGGCGCGGCCGAAGCCTTCCAGCACCCGCCGGGGGGCGGCGGCCCGCAGGGGGGAACTGGAGGCCCGGGCCGGCGCGGCCATCAGAGGCTCAGCCGCCGGAATACGAAGGAGGGGAGGTTGCGCACGATCAGCGCCACCAGGGACCAGCGCCAGGGCACGAATCCGGTGGCCGAGCTCCCCCGCCGAGCGAGCGACAGCATGCGCTCGGCCGCCTGGGCCGGGGAGACCAGCCAGAACAGCCCCGGCTTGCCGCGGGTCATGGCGGTATCGACGAAGCCGGGCTTCGCCGTCACCACGTTGACGCCCTGGACGGCCAGGCGGTTGCGCAGCGACTCCAGGTAGGTGGTGAAAGCCGCCTTGGAGGTGCAGTAGGCGGGATTGCCGCGCCGCCCGCGCTCCCCCGCGATGCTGGAAACGCCGAGGATGGTGCCGCCGCGCTGCGCCGCGAAGTAAGGCGCGGCGAGGTTCAGCCAGGCCATGGCGCCGAGCAGGTTGACCTCGACCATGGCGCGGTCCTTCTCGAAGCTGTACTCGTTGACCTCCACCTCGGGCATGACCCCGGCGGCATAGACCACCAGGTCGAGCCCGCCGAGGTCCCGCACGACCTGCTCGAACAGCTCGGGAACCTCGGCGTAGGCGGTGACGTCGTGGGCATAGGAGAACGCCGCCGGGCCGCCGGCCTGGCGAAGGGCGGCCTCGACCGCGGCGAGATGCTCGGCGCGCCGGGCCACCACGGCCACCGCCGCCCCCGACCGGGCCAGGGCCACGGCGGTCGCCTCGCCGATGCCGGACGACGCGCCGATGACCAGCGCCTTTTTGAATGACAGGCTCAAGCGGTTTCTTCTCCTTTTTCGCAGCGGGCGACAATAACAGAGCCGGACCCGGCCCTCCAGCTACCCCTCCAACTCCAGGCGGCCGAACCGGGCCGGCTTGTGGAAGTCGATCGGCCGGGCGAAGGTAGGGGACCAGGCGGTCAGCTCGGCCGGGCTGTCGCGCGGCTGCTCGATCCGGTAGAAGTTGGCCCGCCAGATGCGCTGCGGGCCGTCCTCCTGGCCAAGGCCGGCCCAGGGGATCTCCAGGGCCGCCCACCAGTCCTCGCGCTCGCCGGTACGGCCGACGGCGGCCTGCAGGCCAGGGCAGTCCCACGCCACCTCGGCCTTCATGTCGGCCCGCAGCGAGGTCGGGTTGAAGATCCGGGCGTCGAACAGCACGCCGCCCGGGCTCACCTCGAATTCGAAGTAGTTCACCGGGTCGGCCACGCCGGGAGACAGGAAGACCTCGACCGCCTCTTCCTTGTAGATCGGGTCGTCCCGCCAGCCGTAGGTCCCCCAGGCATCGCGGTCGACGCACTCGAAACGGAGGTAGAGCGCCGATTCGCTCCAGCAGACCCGCACCCGGGTCGGCTGCTCGGCCGGTCCGCCGTCGTCGGCGCGCACCAGCGGAGGGAGGCCGGGGACCTCCCCCCAGCTCCGGTCCTTGAGGGGGATGCCGGGCCAGGACGCCGGCGCCCGGGGGGCTCGCCAGATCGGGTTCTCTTCTGCCATGACACCCGATTGTAGAAGAACCTCTCTTCCGGGGTCACGGCGGGGTTTGCGGTATGCTCTGGCCGATCGCATGGCGAAACCTTTCCTGACCGACGAAGCGAAGCGCGCCCTGTCCGAGGCGGTCACCGCCGTCGAGGCGGTGAGCAGCGCCGAGCTGGTCATCGCGGTCCGTCCCCGGTCCGGCTCGTATCTGCATGCCGACCTGATCGCCGCCGGGGCCGCGGCCCTGGCGACCCTCCTCGTCCTCCTGTTCTCCCCCTGGACCTTCGACCTGGTCTGGTTCGTGATCGATCCGGTCCTCGCCGGGATTCTTGCCGGCGCCCTGGCCTCGCGCTGGCCGGCCCTGCGCCGCCTCCTCACCTCGCCCGCGGTCCGCCGCCGGCAGGTGGAGGTCCTCGCCCGCGCCCTGTTCCTGGAGAAGGGGGTCCACAAGACCCGCGGCCGGACCGGGATCCTGCTCTACCTGTCGCTCCTGGAACGCGACGCCGAGGTGGTGGTGGACGCCGGGGTCGAGCCGCTGCTCTCGACCGAGAGCTGGCAGCGCGAGGTCGGCGAGATCCGCGCCGCGGTCCAGCGCGGGGAGGACGGGGTCGCCGTGGCGACCCGGGTGCATGCCCTCGCCCTGCTCCTCGGGGCGGCGCTGGTGCGCGCGGCGGACGACATCGACGAGCTGCCCAACGAGGTGACCGACCGGTGAGGTTGCGCGACCGCCTCCGTTCCTCCTCGCGGATCGCCGGCCTGCTCGCGCTGGTCCCCCTGCTCCTGCTGCTCGCCCCCGCCCTGGCGGTCGCCCGGCCGGGCGGTGGCGACAGCTATTCAGGGGGTGGCGACAGCGGGGGTGGAGGCGGCGACGGCGCCGCCGGCTGTATCTGGCTGCTGGTCCGCCTGTGGATCGAGTTCGTCATCCGCTATCCCCTGATCGGGATCCCGCTCACGATCGTCATGGTGATCGCGTTCCTCCGCTGGAAGGCCAAGAATCCCCAGGCGGCAAAGCAGATCTGGGATTCGGTCCAGTCCGGCCAGGCGCGCCCCTCGCGGGCCACCCAGCCGCCGTCGCGGCCGCGCTCGCGGGACCTCGACGCCGTCCGGGCATCCGACCCGGACTTCTCGGTCGTGCTCTTCGAAGACTTCGCCTACGCCCTCTATGCCCGCGCCCACGAGGCGCGCTCCGATCCCAAGGACCTGGAGACGCTCGCCCCGTACCTGAGCGACGCCGCCCGGGCCGAGATCGCCCGGCGGCCCCCCGCCGGGGCGCCGGTCCGCGGGGTGGTGATCGGGGCGATGCGGGTGGTGGACCTGGCGGTGCCCCCCTCGCCGGCCCCGGCCGGCGCCCGGGTCGAGGTGGACCTGGAGATCGAGGCCAACATGACGGTCGGGGCGCCGGGGTCGGACCACACCCAGTACGTCCTGGAGCGTTGGCACCTGGTGCGCGACGCCGCCGTGCGCACCAAGGCGGTGCCGGACCTGACCTCGGTCCACTGCCCGAATTGCGGCGCCCCGTTCGAGGCCGACACCCAGGGGCGCTGCCAGTATTGCGGCCAGGTGGTCTCCGGCGGCCGGTTCGACTGGAGCGTCGAATCGATCGGCCTGACCCGCTTTGAAGAGCGCCCGCCGGCCCTCACCGGCACGGTCGAGGAGGTCGGCACCAACTGGCCGACGGTGTTCCACCCGGCGGTCCAGGCCCGCCGCGCCGAGCTGCTGCGGGACGACCCGCAGGCGACCGACGTCGCCCTGAACGCCCGCCTGCGGGTGATCTACACCGCGCTCAACGACGCCTGGACCGGGCTCGACCTCAAGGCGGCCCGGCCGTATCTCTCCGACAACCTGTTCGACTATCTGCGCTACTGGACCGACGCCTACCGCAGCCAGGGGCTGCGCAACGTCCTCACCGGGATGCACGTGGTCGAAACGGTGATCGCCAAGGTGATCCGCGACCGCCACTACGATGCGGTGACCTTCCGGGTCTGGGCGTCGGGCCGGGACTCGACGGTCCGCGAGGCCACGGGAGACGTGGTGGCGGGCGATCCGAACCGCGACCGTCCCTACTCCGAGTACTGGACCCTGATCCGCGGCGCCGGGGTGCGCGGCGCCCCGCACACCGACGCCAACTGCCCGAACTGCGGCGCCCCCCTCGATCAGGTCAACATGGCCGGCGAGTGCGAGCACTGCGGGGCGAAGATCACCCGCGGCGGCTTCGACTGGGTGCTCAGCAAGATCGAGCAGGACGATTCGTATTCGGGGT